>JBJMWH010000404.1:0-9194 GCA_045810245.1 Burkholderiales bacterium
GCGCCAGGAATTCATCCTGCTCTCCGACGTGCTCGGCCTTTCCATGATGACGGTGGCGATCAACCACAAGACCGAGCCGGGAGCGACGGAAGCGACGGTGCTCGGACCGTTCTTCGCGCATGGCGCGAGGGAATTCGACTACGGTGGCGACCTGCGCGAAGGCTGCACGGTCTCGGGCGAAGACGTGTGGGTCAGCGGCCGCGTGCTGTCGCTCGACGGCAAGCCGGTGCCGAACGCGGTGCTCGACATCTGGCAGGCCAAGGCCGACGGCATCTACGACGTGCAGACCGAAGGCGAGTTCGAGCTGCGCGGGCGCGTCAAGGCGAACGCGAAAGGCGATTACGCGTTCAAGAGCTACAAGCCGAAGTTCTACAGCGTGCCGATCGACGGCCCGGTCGGCGAGCTCATTCGCGCGACCGGCAACCACCACATGCGCCCAGCGCACATGCACGCCATCGTCTCCGCACCGGGCTACCAGCCGGTGATCACGCACGTGTTCGTCGAAGGCGATCCGTACCTCGACGGCGACGCGGTGTTCGCGGTGAAGGATTCGCTGATCGGCAAGTACCGCAAGGTGGACGACCCGGCGGAGGCGAAGCGCCTGGGCATGCCGAACCCGTTTCTCAGGCTCGACTGGGATTTCCGTCTTGCTCCGGATGCCGGAGTCAAGGCGCGCAAGGTGATCGCGCCGAGCGACGCGGTCGCATGATCTGGCGCGTCCGGCGCGTGCTCACCGGGCACGACGCCGACGGCAGATCCACGTTCATCGCCGACGGCGAGGCGCCGAACGTGAAGGAAATGGCGTCGATGCCCGGCCTCGCGCTCACCGACCTGTGGGAAACGACGGGAGCACCGGCCAGCAACGCCGGCGACGCCGATGCCGCCGACCGCCCGGTGCACCTGGAGCCGCCGAAGAACGGCACCATCCTGAGGATCGTGGAATTCCCGCCCGACTCCGCGTGGCGCGGCAGCGCCGATGGCGGCGCGGCGTTCAAGTCGATCGGCGCCGGCCACGCGCAGGATCGCAGCTCGAGCGATCCGATGATGCACAAGACGAGCACCGTCGATTACATCATCGTGCTCAAGGGGGAGATCCATGCCGTCATGGAAACCGGCGAGAAGCTCCTGCGCGCCGGCGACATCCTGGTCCAGCGCGGCACCAACCACTCGTGGAGCGTGCGCGGCAACGAGCCCTGCATCGTTGCGGCCGTGCTGGTAAGCGCGAAGCCGATGGGTGGTTCGAAAAAGAAAACCTCGAAACGCGCGAAAAAAGCCGGCAAGAAGCGCAAATGACGCGCCCCGCGGTCGGCGTCATCGGGCTAGGCATCATGGGTTCGGCGATGTCCGCGAACCTCGTCAAGGCAGGCTTCATCGTGCAGGGCTACGACGTCCTTCCCGCGCGCCGCGACGATCTGACGAAAGCCGGCGGCTCCCCGGTTTCTTCGCTGACCGGGATCGAAGCGCCGGTCGTGATCACCTCACTGCCGAGCGCCGAGGCCTTGCACGCGGTCGCCGGCGAGATGACGGCAAAATGCATCGTCGTCGAGACCAGCACGCTGCCGATCGCAGACAAGATAAGAGCCTTTGAAGTTCTTGCGAAGAAAAGCATCACCCTGCTCGACTGCCCGCTCTCAGGCACCGGCGCACAGGCGCGCACCAGGGATCTCACCGTCTACGGAAGCGGCGACCAGGCGGCGTTCGAGAAGACAAAATCCGTCCTCGAGGGCTTCTCGCGCGCGCATTACTACCTCGGCGAGTTCGGCAACGGCAGCAAGATGAAGTACGTCGCCAACCTCCACGTCGCGATCCACAACGTCGCCGCCGCCGAAGCGTTCGTCCTCGGCATGAAGGCCGGGCTCGACCCCGAGACGATCTACAAGGTCGCCGGCGACGGCGCCGGCGGCTCGCGCATGTTCCAGGTGCGCGGCCCGCAGATGGTCGCGGGCCGCTACGACGACGCGACCATGAAGGTCGAGGTGTGGCAGAAGGACATGAAGATCATCGGCGAGTACGCCACCAAGCTCGGCGTGCCGACGCCTCTCTTCAGCGCCTCGGCCCCGATCTACACGGCGGCGATGGCGCAGGGCTTCGACAAGCAGGACACCGCCGCGGTCTGCGCCGTGCTCGAGGCAATGGCGGGCCTCAAGCGCTAGGAGCTCGGCAGAGCATATGAATCGAATTGCTCACTATTGCGCCCTTGTCGTAGTTGTCATCGTTAGCGCATGCTCAACCGGCTCTAGTCATTACGGCGAGGCGCGAAACCTCTCCGGCTGGGATTTCTTCAGCGCAAGGGTCGCCAATTCGATTGTTCCGCCGGCGCCGGACCAGCCACACGGCTATCTGTTGGCTTCCATTGGCATGGGTAAGGGTTATCCACTCCATGGTAGCTTTGACCTATGGTTTCGGAAGAAGGGCGAGCCGTGGCAACGCTCGATGTTGGTCGATAACAGGACGATGTTGTTCTACCCGCCTTTGCTCGGTCTAATGATCCAACCTCCACGAATCGAGTTTCTGGACGGCCCGAAGGAACTCGCTGTCGTCGCCGTGCCGCTGACGCCCGGGGACTATGAACTCTTCTGGTTTGAGTATCGGCGTAGCCGAAATAGCGTTCACACCAGTGCGAAGGCGGAGTTCAGCATCCCTTTCACCATCGCCCCCGAGACGACAACCTACCTTGGCGAGTATGTCTTCTGGGAAACCGTCAAGAACCCACCTACGCGAGGTTTGTTTGGCATTATTAGCGACAATAGGTTTATTGAGGTAACTAATAGCTTTCAGCGTGACTTCGACAGCGCAGAGCAGGCTGGCCGCGGACTGAAGGGGACGCGAGTTGTACGCGCCGTCCCGAACGGCTCTCTTCCCGAAGGGTTCACCCGCGGCCCCGGCGGCTAGCCGACGATCGAGGTCCACACCGTCTTCGGCTGCCAGATCTTGAGGGCGGCGAGTGCGCGCAAGCATAGAGGTGCTTCCTTTCAACTCGGGTCGGGTGCGGCTTACCCGGGCAAGCAAGAGCGACCGGCGTTGGCTATCATGTTTTTTCTGAGAGGAGGGAAAAGCATGAAAGTCCAACGCTTGCTTTCGGCATTGCTGTTTACGCTCGGCGCGAGCCTGTTGACGGTTTCATCCGTCGCCTTGGCCGGGCCGAAGGAGGACGTCGCTGCCGCGACCGCAAAATGGGCCCAGACCCTGGGGCAAAACGATCCCGACAAGGTGCTTGTTCTTTATGCCGGCGATGGAGTCCTCTGGGGGACGCTCTCTCCCACTGTGAGAGCGGATCAAGCGGCGTTGCGCGACTACTTCGTCGCGGCGTTCAAGGTTTTGCCCGGTCTGAAGGTCACATTCGGCGAGCAATTGATCCGCGTGTACGGCAACACCGCTGTCAACACTGGCTACTACACGTTCTCGTATACCAAGGACGGCGAACCCAGGACACTACCGGCGCGTTACAGCCTCACCTTCGTGAAAGAGGGCGAGAGCTGGATGATCGTGGACCATCACTCGTCGGCGATGCCCGCAGCACCTCGGTAGTAAAGGACGCATGATGAATGTCAGCCCGTGGAGGATGTGCTTCGTTGCGGCCCTGCCCGCGCTTCTCGCAGGATGCGTCTCGCCCTCGCCTTCGTCTCCGGCGGCAAGCGCCGATGCGACGAAGGCGCAGATCACCGTCCTTTACGACGCATTCGGCAAGGCGTCGGCGATGCAGAAGGACTGGGGCTACGCCGCGCTGGTCGAATACGGCGGCAAGCGCATCCTGTTCGACACCGGCAACAATCCGGAGATCCTGGCCCAGAACGCAAGAGCGAAAGGCGTGGATCTCGCCAAGCTCGATTTCGTCGTCATGTCGCACCGGCACGGCGATCACATGGGCGGCATGGCCTACCTTCTCAGCGTCAATCCGAAGGTGAAGATCTACGCGCCCAAGGAAGGATTCGGCGTCTATGGCGCCGATCTGCCGAGCACTTTCTATCGCAAGGACGCGTCACTGCCGCCGGAGCAGCGCTACTACGATGGCGCGCCGCCCGAAACGATGCGCTTCGGCGCCGCCTGGCCGGAGGCGAGCTTCCAGCTCATCGACCGGACCACCCAGATCGCGCCAGGAATCCACCTGATCTCCCTGGTCTCCGACAAGCCCGGAACGCTCGAGCTGCGCGAGCTGTCGCTCGCGCTCGATACGCCCGACGGCATGGCGATCGTCGTCGGTTGCTCGCATCCGGGCATCGACAAGATCGTCGAGGCTGCGGCGAAGATCAACCCGCGCATCAATCTCGTCGCCGGTGGTTTCCATCTCGTCGTGGCCAAGGACGATGAGATCGAGAAGATCGTCACCGTCTTGCGCGATACGTTCAAGGTAGGATACGTAGCGCCGGGGCATTGCACCGGCGAGCCGACCTTCGCCGCGCTCCGGAAGGGCTTCGGCGAGCGCTACCTCTACGCTGGTCTCGGGACCACGCTCACGCTAGGCGGCCAGCCGCACGCGGCTGGCGAGAACGCCCCACCCGCGCTCGCCGCCATGGACGCGGCCGATCTGGAAAATTATCGAACGCTGCTTGCGGGGAGCGACGAACCGCATGCGCCGCTAGCGCGTGGGCGTTAGGCGTTAACTCCTCCGCGAACGGGACGGGCGGCCCGACGCCCGCCTCGCCTCAGACTTCGGCCTACGCGCTTTTGCGGTGTTCCTTGCGCTCGTTGGCGGCCTGGGAAGCGAGCCGCGTGGAGTCTTCGGCGGCACGCGCCGCGAGCGAATAGCCCTCGCGCATCTGGTCCTTCGCCTGGCCGATCGTCGACTGGAACTGGTCGACCATGGATTTCTGCGCGTCGGCTGCGGCGCGCCACCAGTTCGCCCAGAACTCGCCCACGCGCTCGAGCTGCGCGCCGGTCAGGCGCGAGTTGAACGCGGCCATGTCGTCCATGCCCTTCAGCTCGCCGGCCTGCGTGGTCGAGCGTGTGCTCTCGTCGAGCGCACTGCGAATCAGTTGAAGCTGCTGCTGCTGGAACCGCTCGGTGTGCTCGAGCGAAAGCTTCATCATGTCGGTGGCGGAGCGAATGCTCGCGCGATACAAGTCAAGCAATTGAGCCTGCATGGAAATTTCCTCTCTTTGGAATGAATCGATGAGCTTTCCAAGTCTAGCGGGCGGCGCGCAGCGTAGATATCGCCGCAATGCAGCAGCGTGTTATGGTCGCTTGCTTGACAGGCATCCACGACGTCGTCGCGCGGCAACGGGCGCGTTTACAGCAACGGCGATGCCGGCGTAAGGTATTACGGACGAGGGGGAGCCGATGCGATTTCTGACGTACGTATTCGCATGTGGATTGCTGTCGTTTGCGAGCTCGATCGCGGCGCAGAGCTATCCGTCCAAACCCGTCACGCTCATCGTTCCATTCGCGGCTGGCGGCCCCACGGACAGCCTGGCGAGGATTCTCGCCGAGCCGCTGAAACAGTCGCTCGGCCAGACGATCCTGGTCGAGAACGTGACCGGTGCGGGCGGAACCATCGGCCTCGCGCGCGCGGCGCGAGCCGCGCCGGACGGCTACACCGTCATCCTGGGGAACTGGACGAGCCACGTCGGTACACCGGCGCTCTATCCGATCCAGCAGGATGTGCTGAAAGACTTCGAGCCCGTCGCGCGGCTGCCGGTTTCGCGCCTGTGGCTCACCGGCAAGGCGGGGTTGCCGGCTCAAGACGCGGCCGGGCTCATCAAGTGGCTGAAGGCAAATCCGCAGGCGACGTTCGGCACCGTCGGCTCGGGCAGCGCGGTTCACATCTGCGGCATCTATCTGCAGAACTCCACCGGCACCCGGTTTCAGTTCGTGCCGTACCGCGGAGCTGCGCCCGCGTACCAGGACCTGATCGCCGGGAACATCGATCTCACCTGCATGGACGCATCCGCCGGGCTCGCCTATCACCGTTCGGGACGGATCAAGGCCTACGCCGTGGCGGGTAACGGGCGCTGGACGCCTGCGCCTGACGTGCCGACGCTGAACGAGGCCGGCGTTGCGGGCATGGACCTGACGTTCTGGAACGGGCTGTGGGCGCCGAAGGGCACGCCAAGGGAGGCCGTCGCGAAGCTCAATCTAGCGGTGGCCGAGGCCTTCACCGACACCAGGATGCAGCAGAGGATGACCGACCTCGGGATGGAAATCGTACCGCGCGAGCAGCAGACGCCCGAGGCGCTCGGCGCCTATCATCGTGCCGAGACTGAAAAGTGGTGGCCGGTCATCAAGGCCGCCGGAATCAAGCTGGACTGACTCTTCGAAGGAGCCGACGTCCCATGGACGACTGGAAAAGCATCCGCTCGTGGCCGCGCGAGGAGATGATGAAGCGCGTGGCGCGGTTTCGCGAATTGAAGGGCTCCGACGGCGGGCTGCCCGACAGCAAGCTGCCCGAATGCCGCCGCAAGCTCTACGCCGTGATCGGCTTTCAGCCGCCGATGTCGGAGAGCGCCGCGGTCACCTCCCCGGTCGGCGCCGACGCTTCCTCGATGCCGGCGATCTCGATCTCCGAGGGCTTCAACCTGGGCTATTGCAGGGCAAGACCCGGCAAGGGCCCGCTCATGCACAACCACGACACCAACGAGACCTTCATCGCGCTGACTGGAAAGTGGCGCTGCGAGTGGAACGAAGGCGATGCCATGGAGTACGTCGACCTCGATCCCTACGACGTCATCTCGTTTCCGACCGGCGTGGCGCGGCGCTTCATGAACGTGACCTACGACGAGCCGAACCGCGAGCACCTTCTCATGTTCATCATCGGCGGCAACCAGCCGCAGGCCGAGTTCACGCCCGACGCGATGCGCCGCTGCGAAGCGTTCGCCACAGAACCGCAAGCACGAAGAACGTCGCCGCGAGCAGCGTCGCGCCGGCCAGCGCGCGCCATAAAGGCTCCGGGTGCTCCTGCGCGTAGCGTGCCGCCGCGTAGGCAAGCGCGTCGAGCGGGAAGGTGAACGCCCACCAGGAGACGGCGAAGCCCCATCGCAGGAAGCCGCGCGCGTAGGCGAGGAGCGCGACGCCGAGCACCAGGGCGAAGAAGTAGAGGTTCTCGAGGAAGAAAGCGCCCTGGTACAGCGCGACGCCGTTCGCGTAGACGAGCGACGGCGGCACGAGCAGGATGAACCAGCTTGGCCGCAGCGGCTCGGACAGCGGCGGCCCGAAGGCCGCCCGGTAAAGGAGCAACGCCATCAGGATGGGCGCCACGCTCGCCGACACGCCGAAGCTGAAGCGTGCCGCCTCGGCGAGGCCCAGTGCGAGCGCCGGACCCGGCAACACGATCCCGCCGACCATCACGATGAGCCAGCCGGCGTTGAGTTGCGCGAGATCGATGCCGCCGGAGAGCCAGCGGTAGAGCGTGAAGATCTGGAACGCGATCAGCAGGCCGAAGCTCGCCCACCATAGCGCCTGTCCCGCCGCGGGTAGATACGGTGCGATCCCGCCCGCAACCAGCGACATTCCCACCGGCCACGCGCCGCAGAAGCCCAGCGTCACCGGGTTCCAGAACTCCGCCTTGACCGCGCCCGGGAAGCGGACCAGCTTCACGAGATAAAGAGGGGTGACTATCAGGAAGAGAAGCGTGCCCAGGGCCACCCACAGCTCGGTGAAATAAGCCGGCGCGCGCAGAAGCCCCGGCAGCACGGTGGCGGTCGCGCGCGCGCTCAGACCCAGCCCCACCAGCCCCATCACCGCGCCGAAGAGCCCGATCGGAAGGTTGCGGACGCTCAAGCGGTGGTGCCGAGATAGTAATTGCGCACGAGCTCGTTCCCCTCGAGCTCCGCCACGCTGCGGCCCTCGAACACGATCTCGCCGTGCACGATGATGTAGCCGCGGTCGGCGATCCGGACCGCCTGGTGGAAATTCTGCTCGGCCATGAGCACCGTGAGGCCGTACTGCGCCTTCAGCTCCCGGATCTTGGTGATGGTGTGCGAGACGAGGATCGGGGCGAGGCCCACCGACGGCTCGTCCACCAGGAGAAGCTTCGGCGCCGACATCAGGGCGCGCGCGATGGCGAGCATCTGCTGCTGCCCGCCGGACATCGAGCCGGCGAGCTGGCGCCGGCGCTCGGCGAGCACCGGGAAGGCCTCGTAGCAGAAGGCCCGGTTCTTCGCGATCTCGCCCCTCGCCTGCCTGCGGAAGGCGCCGAGCAGCAGGTTCTCCTCCACCGTGAGCTTCGGAAAGAGCCTGCGGCCCTCGGGCACCATGGCGACGCCGAGGTTCACGATCTGCTCGGTCGAGAGGCGCGTCAGGTCGTGGGTCTGGTTTTCCATCGTCAGCCTGACCGTCCCGCGCGTGGGCCGCACCATGCCCATGACGCACTTCATGAGCGTGCTCTTGCCGTTGCCGTTCGTTCCCAGCAATGCGACCGTTTCCCCCTGCGAAATCTTCAGGGAAACCCCGTGGAGCGCCCGCACCGCGCGATAGCCGGCCTCGACGCCCTCGATCGCGAGCTCAAGCGCCAAGGTACGCCCTCTGCACCTCGGGGTCGGCGACGATCGCCGCGGGCACGCCCTCGCAGATGATCTTTCCGGCGTCGAGGCAGATCACGCGCTGGGAGAAGCGCATCACCGCCTGCATGATGTGCTCGATCATGATGATCGTAATGCCCTCGGCGTTCAGCCTGAACAGGATCTCCAGCACCTCGTCGACCTCGCTCCCCGAGAGGCCGGCCATCGCCTCGTCCGAGATGAGGAGCCGCGGCTTTGCCGCCATGGCCCGCGCCAGCTCGAGCTTGCGCAGCTCGACCTGCGAGAGCTGGCTCGCCTGGGCGTGCGCCTTGTCGGCGAGGCCGATCCGCCGCAGGATCTCCATCGCCTGCTGCTCGGCGTCGGACTGCTTGAGATGCGCCACGTACTCGTAGGGCACCAGCAGATTCTCGATCACCGACATGCTGTGGAACGGCCGCGGGATCTGGAAGCTGCGGGCGATGCCTTTCCGCGTGCGCCGGTAGGCGGGCAGGCGCGAGATATCCTGGCCCTCGAACTCGATCGAGCCGCTGTCGTTGCGCAGCAATCCGGAGATGCAGTTGATGAGCGTGGTCTTGCCCGAGCCGTTGGGCCCGATCAGGCCGAAGCGCTCACCCGCGGCGATGGCGATGCTCACCTCCGACAGCGCGGTGAAGCCGCCGAAGTGCTTGGACACGCCTTCCACCTTGAGGAGCGGCGCTCTCACCAGTCTCCCCAAAAATCAGGGACCGACCACGTTTTTCC
>JBJMWH010000405.1:0-3361 GCA_045810245.1 Burkholderiales bacterium
AGTCGAACCAGCCGAACGGCAGGTGCGGCGACAGATACACGCGCTTGGCTTTGAGCGCCTTGAGCGCACGCCACCGTGGATCGGTCCACACCGACTTCCAGAAATTCGGATCGGTGGTCAGGATCACTTCCGGGTTCCACAGCAGCACCTGCTCGAGCGAGACGCTGACCAGGCCGGCGCGGACTTCGGCGGCCGCGTTGCGTGCGCCGAGCACCTCGAGCGCCTCGACGTTGATCGAGCGATGTTCCTTCGCCGTGGCCACGCGCTGTTTCGCGTCCGCCAGTTCGCGCTCGTACCACGCGGCGAGCTTTTCCGCCGGCCCTTCATTGCCCATCAACTTCCCAAGCGCGCGCAGCGTGGCGGGCGTGGACTCGATGCGGCCGTCGAACAGGCCGTAGGGAATCCGCGTCTGCTCCTGTACCTGCGAGGCGAGCGACGCGAGCGTAGCGCCGGTGGAGCCGACGTCGACGATCAGATCGCGCTGCGCGAAGAACTCCGCCTCGTTCGGCCGCATGGCGCGCGTCCAGCCGGTCAGCTTGTCGGGCGCGATCGCGAAGACCAGCAGGCCCGCCGGCGGCCCGGCGGCGTAGACGCGTTCGACCTTGGCTGGCGGGCGGATTTCGCGATCCGATGCATCAACAACCGTCGATTGCGCAATGCAGCTCCCAGTAAAAAGCACGAACAGAAACAGCGACGGGCGCATCACGCGTATCCCACGCTGCGGCGGTCGATCGACACCGCCTTGATGAGAGCGAACACTGGCAACCCGGGCCGCAGACCGAGCTCCGAGGCGGACTTGCGCGTGATACGCGCGAGGAGGGGGGTGCCGTGCAGGTCGAGGCGCACGTCGAGGCTCGAGCCTTCGTCGCCGGCAAGCTCGACCACCGTGCCGGCGAGGATGTTCCGGATACTGAGGCCCGCGGGTCGCGCGAGCGCGATCGAGACATCGCGCGCGCGCACCCGGATGCGCACCTGCTCGCCCGGCAGCGCTTCGACGTCGGGGATCTCGAGTGCGCCGCCGCCGAATTCAAGCCGCGCGAGCCCGCTTTCCAGGTCCTGTTCGGCGACGCGCGCCTCGATGACGGCACCGCCTTCGTGCCGCCCGAGATAGGGGCGCAGCTCCACCTGGCTCATCATTTCGCGCACGTCGCCGGTGCCGAGGACTCTGCCGTCGGACATCAGGACCATGGCATTCGCCAGGCGCACCACCTCGTCGAGCGAATGGCTCACGTAGACGATCGGGATGCGCAGCTCGTCGCGCAGCCGCTCGACGTAGTAGAGGATCTCCGCCTTGCGCGGCGCGTCGAGCGAGGCGAGCGGCTCGTCGAGCAGCAGCACTTCGGGGTTCGCCAACAGCGCGCGGCCGATCGCTACGCGCTGCTTCTCGCCGCCGGAAAGCGCGCCGGGACGGCGTTGAAGGAGATGGCCGATGCCGAGCAGCTCGACCGCCTGGTCAAAGCCCACCACATGATTCCTGTGCCTGTTGAAAAAATTTCCGTAGAGCAGATTGTGACGCACCGTGAGGTGCGGCAGGAGCCGCCCTTCCTGGAACACATAACCGACGCGTCGTGCATGCGGTGGAAGCTCGACACCGGCCGCGCTGTCATAGAGCGTCCTTTTTTCGACCGTGATGCGGCCGGATTGCGGACGGGCCAGGCCGGCGATCAGGTTGAGGACCGTGCTCTTGCCGGCGCCGGAGCGGCCGAAGAGCGCCGTGACGCCGCCGCCGGTAACGAACGCCGCGTCGAGCGCAAAGTCTCCGACGCGGTAGCGCACGTCGAACTCAAGCATCGCGGCCGGCGGCGCGCACGGTGGCACGCCGCACCAGGACTTCGGAAGCCATGAGCGCCGCGAGCGACAGGACGATCGAGAGGATGCACAAGCGCAGCGCCTGCGCGTCGCCTCCGGGCACCTGGGTAAAGCCGTAGATCGCGAGCGGCAGCGTCTGGGTCTCGCCCGGAATGTTGGATACGAAAGTGATCGTGGCGCCGAATTCGCCCAGGCTGCGCGCGAAGGAAAGCAGCATCCCCGTCAGGATACCCGGGAGGATGAGGGGCAGAGTCACGCTCGCGAATACCCAGAGGGGCGGCGCGCCCAGCGTCGACGCCGCGGCCTCGAGCCCGCGATCGACGGCGTCGAGCGACTGGCGTATTGCGCGCACCAGCAAAGGCAGGCCCATCACCGCGCAGGCGAGCGCCGCCCCGGTCCAGCGGAAGACCAAGGTGATGCCGAGGTACTCCTCGAGAAAAGCGCCGATTGCGCCGCGCCTCCCGAAGGCAAGCAGCAGGAAGTAGCCGACGACGACCGGAGGCAAGACCAGGGGCAGGTGTACCACCGCATCGAGCAGGCTCTTACCGGGAAAGTAGCGCCGCGAGAGGACCCAGGCGAGCGCCACCGCGACCGGCAGGCTTGCGGCGACGCTCCAGAACGCGACCTTGAGGCTGAGGAGAAGGGCGGTGGTCTCGGCCGGCGACAGGCTCCACACGGATTCAGTGTACGGCGAAGCCGTGCTTCTCGAAAATGGCGCGCGACGCTGGCGCGGAAAGAAATCCGACGAACTTCAGGGTACCTTCCTTCGCGGTCTTGAGGGCCGCGAGCGGATACACGATAGGCGGGTGCGCGTCGGCGGGGAATACGCCCGCGACCATGACGCCGCGCTCGGCGTTGGCGTCGGTCTGATAGACCACGCCGAGCGGCGTCTCGCCGCGCGCCACGAGCGCAAGCGCAGCACGCACATTCTCCGCGGCTGCGACGCGCGGCGCGACCTGGTCCCAGACGCCGAGCTTCTCGAATGCCGCCTTGGCGTACTTTCCGGCCGGCACGCTGTTCGGCTCCGCGAGCGCGATCCTGCCGTCTCCGAGCGCCTTTGCGATCGCGAATCCGGCAGCGGGCTGGAGCTTCACCGGCTGCTTCACGGGGGCAATCAGCACCAGGCGGTTGCCGAGAAGGTTGCGGCGCGTGCCGGGCGCGAGCAGGTTTTTCTTGTCGACGTAGTCCATCCAGTCGAGGTCGGCCGAGATGAAGAGGTCGGCCGGCGCGCCGTTGTCGATCTGGCGCGCGAGCGAAGCGCTCGAGCCGTAGGCAATGACGGGTCTAGTCGGGTAAAAAGAAACGACTTCGTCCAGCGCGTCCTTGAGGCTCGCTGCGGCGAGCACGGTCAGCGCCTGAGCCTGCGCGGCAAAAGCGCACAGGGCAAGCAGAAGAAATAGCCCGGCCCGTGTCAGGCCTTTAGCTCGCGCGCGGTGATCGTGTACTTGAAGTTGTCCGGGTCGAGGCTGTCGAGGCGGTCCTTGCCGGTCTCTGCCTGCGGATACATCAGGAAGCCAACCGCGGGACCGCTCGAGCCGGGGAGCTTGATGTC
>JBJMWH010000406.1:0-5692 GCA_045810245.1 Burkholderiales bacterium
CACCGGCGGCAGCGCCGGCATCGGCCGGGCGCTCGCCGAGCGCCTGCTGGCAGCGGGTTACGAAGTCGTTTCGCTCGATCTCCACCCCTCCCCCTTGAGAGTGCGGCACGTCGAGGTCGATCTTACGGACCCCGAGGCGACGCGGCAGGTGGCAGGCGAGATTGCGCGCAACCATGCCGTCACTACCTTGATCCATAACGCCGGCGCCATCCGCCCTGCTCTCCTCCAGGACGTCGCGCTCGCCGACCTGGCTGCGCTAGCCAACCTTCATCTCGGCGCCGCAATCACGCTGACGCAGGCGGCGCTGCCGGCGATGAAGGAGGCGGGGTACGGCAGGATCGTGTTCGTCTCGTCGCGCGCGCTGCTCGGCGTACCGACCCGCACTGCGTACGCGGCCACCAAGGCGGGCATCGTCGGCATGGCGCGCACCTGGGCGCTCGAGCTCGCGCCGTCCGGCATCACGGTGAACGTGGTAGCGCCCGGCCCGATCCGGACTGCGAACTTCCACGGCGTGGTCCCCGAGGGGAGCCCGCAAGTCGAGCGCATCGCTCAGGCGATCCCGGTGCGGCGGCTAGGCGAGCCGGGCGACGTTGCGCGCGCGGTGATGTTCTTCGCCGACCGCGAGGCCGGCTTCGTCACCGGCCAGCTGCTGTATGTCTGCGGCGGCGCCAGCGTCGGCGCTTTTTCGCTCTAGCAGTGCTTCCACCAGCCGGCGCTGGGCCGGCAGGCAGACGTGCTTCAGGTCGTAGCGCTGCAGGACAGTGCGGCGCGCAGCTTCTCTCAGGGGAAGAAGCTCGGCCTGGCGCTGCAGCGCCTCGTCGATCTCCGCGGCAATTTTCTCAGGGGAGAAGAAATCGACCAGCAGCCCGTTCCTGCCATGCGCGATGACCTCCTCCACCGGGGGCGTGCGCGAGCCGATCACGAGGCAGCCGCTCGCCATGGCCTCCAGCAGCGACCACGACAGGACGAAGGGATAGGTGAGGTAAACATGGACCGACGACCTGCGCAGCAGCGCGAGATAGTCCCGGTACGGAATGCGTCCGAGAAAGCTGACGCGCGCGAGATCGATCTTGCCGTCGAGCTCGCGCAGCAGCCGCTCGCGGTAGGTCTGGCCCGGCGGCAGGCGCGGCGAGTAGCTCACCGCGTCGCCGCCCACGATGACGATGCGCGCCTTAGGCCGGCGGCGCTGGATCTCGGGGATCGCGCGCATGAACACGTGGAAGCCGCGGTAGGGCTCGAGGTTGCGCGCGACGTACGTAATGAGTTCTTCCTCGGGGCTCTCGCCGGGGCGAACGGCATCGGTATCGATGCCATCGTGGATCACCGACATGCGTGCCTTGTACGCGTCGGGAAACTGGCGCTGCTGCCAGGCGGTCGGCGCCAGGCCCCAATCGGCCGCGTCGAGCGACATGAGGAGCGGCGCATTCATCACCCGAAGGCGCAGGAGGCTCTTCGCCGAGGGCGGAAACTCCGGATCGAACCCCATGTCGGCGCCGCGCGCGCGATAGAAGAACTCGCAGTAGAGAAGGAGCGGCGCCGCGGGAAAAAGGTCCTTGAGGAAAAGCGCCTCGCCCCAGCCGATGGGGGCGAAGACAAGATCGGGCCGGAAACCGGCGCGCCGCAATGCCGAGGCAGCGGTGGCGAGCGCGCGGCCGCGCTGCATGGCGCGCAGCGCGCTCGCTTCGAAGGCGCCCGCGTGTTCCTCGCGCGGCGCTTCGTAGGCGACGAGCCTCACCCCGGGAAGCCGCGGCTGGTAGCGCAGGTTCTCCTTGTCGCCGATCGCGACGACTTCATGGCCCGCGCCGGCATAGTGGGCCGCGAGGTGGCGGTACTGGCCCGGAAAATTCTGGTGGACGAAGAGGAGCCGCATTACACGGACCGCATCACATCGGCTCCCGCATCGCGCGGCGCAGGTAGGAGGTGAGCGGCGCGAGGAGATAGTCCGCGGCCGTCCGGCTGTCGGTGCGGATGAAGATCTCGGCCGGCATGCCGGCCTGAAGCTTGAGGTTCCCAGCCTGCGCCAGCGCCTCGGCGGGGACGTCGATCTGCACCACGTAATAAGCTTGGCCGGTCTGCTGCTCGACCAGCCGGTCGCCCGAGACGTAGATCACCGACCCCGGCACGAGCGGCGTGGTGCGCTGCTGGTAGGCGGTGAGCCGCACGTCGGCCTGCGAGCCGGCGCGCACATGGTTGATGTCCTCGGGGCGAATGCGCGCCTCGACGATGAGCCGCTTGTCGTCCGGCACGATCTCCATCAGCACTTCGCGCGGGCCGACCACCCCGCCTTGGCTGAAGACGCGCAACCCCACCACCTCGCCGTCGATCGGCGAGAGGATGCGCTGGCGCTCGGCCGCGTCCTTCGACGGGCGGATGCGCTCCTCGAGGTCGAAGATGCGCGCGCTGGTGTCCTTCAGCTCGTCGGCCGCGGCCTGGACGTAGGCGTTGCGCATGGAGAGGATGCGAAGCTCGAGCTCCGCCGTGCGCTGGCGCGCCTTCGCGAGCTCGGCGCGGCGTTCGCCGTGGCGCGCCTCGTATTCGGCGGTGGCCCGCTGCAGCGTCATGATCCGGGTCCTCTGCACGTACCCTTGCGCGAGCAGCCCCTCGTTCGCCGTGAGCTCCTCCTTCTGCAGCTTGAGGGCGCGCTCCTCGGCGGCGAGCTGCTCGTTCAGCGCCTGGATCTCCTCGGCGGTCTCGCCGATCTGCCTGCGCAAGAGCAGGATCTGCGTGTCGACCGCGTCGCGCCGCGCGCGGAACAGCACCGTCTCACGCCCGAGCTGCTCCGCCACCTTGGGCTCGCCGCCGCGCTTCATCAGATCGGGCGGAAAGGCCGGCTTCGATGAGAACGCACGCTCGGCCTCCAGGCGCGCCGCCTTGGCGCGCTCGGCATCGAGCTGGGTGCGCTGCTGGTCGAATGCCGCGTCGACACGCACGTCGTCCAGCGTGACGAGCACCTGCGCCTGCTTCACGCGCTCGCCGTCGCGCACGTGCACCGTGCGCACCGTGCCGCCTTCCTGGTGCTGCACCACCTTGCGGTTCAAATCGACTTTGACGAACCCGGGCGCGATCACCGCTCCCGACATCGGGGCATAGGCCGCCCACGCCGCGAGCGCCGCGGCGCCGCCCGCCATGACCAGGACGCCGCTGACGACGATCCGCCGAATTTCGCGGCCTTCGCTCATGCGGCGCGCTCCCTCGGCGTCGGCAGCGGCCGGGTGAGCCGCGCGAGCACCTCTGCGCGCGGCCCGAAGAGCTGCACCGTGCCCTCGTTCATGACGAGCAGCTTGTCGACGCCGCGAAGCATCGAGGGCCGGTGCGCCACGATGACGACCGTCGCGCGCTGCGCCTTGAGATCGGCCAGCGCCCGCAACAGCGCCTCGTCGCCCTCGTGGTCGAGGCTCGCATTGGGCTCGTCGAGCACCACGAGGCGCGGCTCGCCATAGAGCGCACGCGCCAGCGCCACGCGCTGCCGCTGGCCCGGAGAGAGCGCGGCCCCGGCCTCGCCCATCTCGGTGTCGTATCCCTGCGGCAGGCGCAGGATGAGCTCGTGGACGTGCGCGCGCTGCGCGGCCCGGATCACCGCCGCCGCGTCGGGCTCGCCGAGGCGGGCGATGTTCTGCGCCACGGTCCCGGTGAAAAGCTCGACGTCCTGCGGCAGGTAGCCCAGGTAGGGCCCGAGCCGCTCGCGCGGCCAGGCCGATACGTCGGCGCCGTCGAGCCGGACCGTGCCCGCCGCCGGCTTCCACACGCCCACGATGAGGCGCGCCAGCGTCGACTTGCCCGACGCGCTCGGCCCGATGACCCCGAGCGCTTCGCCCGCCTCGAGGCTGAAGGAAACCCCGCGCACGATGGGACGCTCGGTTTTGGGCAGCCGGAACACGAGCTGCTCGACCTTCAAGGCACCTTGCGGGGCGGGCAGCTCGGTGCCCGCCACCATTTGACCCTGTTGGTTCAGGAGGGCCCGCAGCCTGCGCCATGCGGCGCGCGCCTCGACCAGGCCGCGCCAGCTCGCGACCAGCGTCTCGACCGGCGCCAGCGCCCGGCCGAGCAGGATCGTGCCGGCGATCATGACGCCCGCGGTGACGTGCTGCGAGAGCACCAGATGTGCGCCGATCCCGAGCATGACGAGCTGGATCAGTTGCCGCGCAAACTTGGTGAAGCCCGAGAAGCCGGCGCCGATCGCGTTGGCGCGTCCATGCTCGCGCAGCGCGACTTCGTTCAGCGCCGACCAGCGCCGCGAGAGCGCCGGCGCCATGCCCAGCGCCTCCACCACGTCGGCGTTGCGCGTGCCGACCTCGATGAAACGCGCCGCCTGGCGCGCCTGCATCTGCGCCCGCTCGAGCGGCGCGCGCGTCAGGCGCTCGTTCAGGAACGCGAGTGTCACCATCACGATCGCGCCCCCGAGCGCGGTCGCGCCGAGCAGCGGATGGAAGAGACAGATGAGAAGCAGGAAGAACGGCAGCCACGGCGCATCGAAAAACGCCATCAGCCCCTGCCCGGCAAAGAAAGCCCGCAGCGTAGCGACGTCGCGCAGGCCGTGGAGGTGCCCCGCGCCGGAAAGCCTCGCCGCCTGCGCCATAAGGCCTTCCAGCACGCGGGGCCCCAGCTTCCGGTCGAGCGACGCGCCGGCGGCGGCGAGCAGCCGCGCGCGCAGCACGTCGAGCAGCATCATGGCGAAGAGCGCGATCACCGCCGCGAGGCTCAGCACCGCCAGCGTCTCCTCGCTGCGGCTCGCGAGCACGCGGTCGAACACCTGCAGCATGTACAGCGACGGCGCGAGCAGCAGCGTATTGATCGCCAGGCTGAAGAGCGCGGCGAAAACAAAAAGCGGCGTCAGGCGTTTGACGAGGTCGCGCACCAGCCCGCTATTCGACCCCAGCCAGCGGCATGCGCATTACGGCGCAGCCCTAGTCTGATCTACCCAGTCGCCTCCGACCGACTCGACCCGGGCGACTAGATCACCGTAATGTCGGTCGCCGCGATTGCCGGCGCCCCCTGGAACGTCGCGACGAGCTGCGCCGCCCCTGCCCCGCTCCCGTCCGCGTCGTAGAAGAGCTGCCCGGTGGTGGTGTTGTAGACGATCCGGTCGCTGGCGTCCCGGCCCGAGGTGAAGCCTGCGCCGGCCGCGAAGCGGGCATCGCCCGCCGTGAAATTGCCGTCCGGGCCGATCGCGTTGAACACGGTGACCTGATTGTCAATGCCGATCTTGTCGGTGCCCGAGACGAAATCGGTGATGAGGTCCACGGTTGTGGCGTCCGGAGCTTCGGCGAAGTTGAAGCTGTCGAGGCCGGCACCACCCGTCAGCGTGTCGTTACCGCTGGAGCCCCATATCGTGTCGTTACCCTCGCGGCCGTCGAACGTATTGGATCCACTGTCGCCAAAGAACCAGTCGCCGAACCCGGTGCCGATCACCCGCTCTACCGACGTAAGGTGCGCGCTGCCGGCACCGCCTTGGCCGCCGCCGGTAATCTCGCCCTGGTTGAAGAGCTGGACCGTGATGCCGCTCTGCTGTCCGGCGCTGATCGCGAAGTTCACCGTGTCGAAGCCGGCGCCGCCGTCGATGACGTCGTCGCCGTAGCTCGCGGTGCCGAACGCCGACATGTCGATCCAGTCGTTGCCGGCGCCGGCCTGGATAGTGTCGTTCCCGGCGCGCATGTTGTAGTAGTTGTTGCCGGCGTTGCCGATCGCGAGGTTG
>JBJMWH010000407.1:0-2745 GCA_045810245.1 Burkholderiales bacterium
AGCATGATCGACATGACGAACATGGCGACATAGGCGAGCGCCAGCACGGCCAACCCAAGCCCCGGCGACAGCGCCATGAGGGCCATGGCTGGCAGCACCAACACGAACGAGACCAGCATGCTGTAGACGATATAGCGCGCGCGGCCGATGCGCCCGGAAACGGCGAACAGCTTGACCGGCTGGAACTCTTCCCTGTCGCCGACCATGGCGCGCGGCGCGCCGTACGGGTTCTGCATGACATTTTGCTGTGCCATCTTTTCTCCCCTTTATCGGTTTTTTAAGGCTTCAGCGCTCCCTATAATACGCGCGCCCCTCTCGGCGAGCCTGCCTTGAAATTCTGCTTTTTCCATTTAATGCCGTTCACCGGCGTGAAGGAAGTCACGCCGGAGTGGCCGACGCCGAACCGGGTGTTCGATCCCGCGCGCGCGCACGAGTTGTACCGGGACTATGTCGAGACGATGGTGTACGCCGAGCGCTGCGGCTTCGACTGGGTCGGCTGCAACGAGCACCACTTCAGCCCGTACGGCCTGATGGCGAACTGCAACCTCGTCGGCGCCGCGCTGGTGTATCCCACCAAGAGTATCCGCATCGCGATGATGGGCAACCTCGTGCCGCTCAACAACCCGGTGCGCGTGGCCGAGGAATACGCGATGCTCGACTGCATGAGCGGCGGGCGCCTCGTCGCCGGGCTGATGCGCGGCATCCCGCACGAATACATCGCGTACAACATTCCCCCCGACGCGTCGTGGTCGCGCCAGCGCGAGGCGATCGCGCTCATCCTCAAGGCGTGGACCGAGCCCGAGCCGTTCGGCTGGGAGGGCGAGCATTTCCAGTTCCGCCAGGTCTCGATCTGGCCGCGCCCGTTGCAGCAGCCGCACCCGCCGCTCGTGGTGTCGGCGAGCAGCCTGGAATCGGCGCGCTTCGCGGGCGAAATGCGCGCCACCATGGGCATGGTGCTCATCTCCGACCTCGCGCTCGCCAAGGAATGCATCCAGGTCTACCGCGAGGCGGCGCGCGCGACCGGCTGGGAGCCGGTGCCGGACAACATCCTGATCGGCATGCACACCGTCATCGCGGAATCCGACGACGAGGCGAAGGCCGCGCTGACCGAAGCGCGCAAGTACTTCGACCGCGTGCTGATGGGCGGCATGCGCACCGCCGGACGGCTGGTGCTGCAAAAGACGCGCTACTACCGGGACGAGGCCAATCGCGGCCGCATGCAAGACAGGCTCGCGAAGCGCGAGGCGGCCACGCTGGAGGAGCAGATCGCGGGCGGAATGGTCCTTTGCGGCAGTCCGGAAAGCGTCGTGCAGCAGATCCGGCGGATCCACGCCGAGCTCGGCAACGGCCTCTTCAATTTCACGATGAAGGTCGGCGACCTGTCCGAAGCGCTCGTAAGGCGCGGAATGGAGCTCTTCCGCGATCGCGTGCTTCCACATGTGAGGCATCTGTGAACGTCGAGAAGCGCGGCGCCGGGCGCCCGCTCGTCTATTTGCACCCCGGCGGCGGCGTGCGCTGGACCCGGGTGCTCGAGCGCCTGGCGCTCGCGCGTACGCTGCATGTTCCGACCTTTCCCGGCTTTGACGGCACACCGACCGACGCGGCCGTGAATTCGCGGTGTGAGCTCGGGCGCCTGGTCGGCGGCTACATCGAGAAGAACATCGGAACCGCGTGCGACGTGATGGGCTGCTCTTTCGGCGGCGCCGTCGCGCTGTGGCTCGCGCTCGAGCGTCCGGAGCTCGTCGATCACCTCGTGCTCGAGTGCCCGGCCGGCCTCCAGAGCACCGACGCGGCGTTGCGCAACAATCCGCACGCGTTCTACAAGGCGCTGTTCGCTCATCCCGAGAAGGTGTCGTACGAGAGGAAGCCGGAGGAAATCGAGGCGCGCAACCGCGCGATGCTGGCGCACTATGGCGCCGAGGATGGAAAGGATCGAGAGCTCTCAGAGGCCCTCGGACGGATACGCGCAACCACTCTCATTGTCCACGGGACGGAGGATCGCATCATCGCGGCTGACACCATGCGGCTCCTCAAGAGCCGGCTGGCACGCGCGTTCCTGGTCTACGTGTGGGATGCCGCGCACAACATCGAGGTCGACCAGCCCGAGCGCATGGGCGCGCTCGTCGAGAGCTTCCTCGAGCGCTCCGACGCCTTCGTCGTGCCTTACGCGTAGAGCTTCCAGCCGAAGCCGGCACAATCGCGGCACGGCAGTGGTCCGACCTTGCCCGTGCCATGGCAGGACTCGCATTCGTCCCACAGGGTATTGACGGCGCTCTTCACGACGCCGGAACAGCGGCGGCCCGACATCACCTGGTCGCAACGATGATTGAGTACCTCGCGCCGGTTGAACGCGGCCTGGCACACGGTGCATACGCCGCTCGGCTTGTCCTTCTTGCTCGACTGCATGGCGCACCTCCCACGCCGATTGTGCGCTCTGGTAGAGGGACCCCCGTGTTAGATTTGCCGCAATGCACGTCGTCGAGCATTGCGCCGCGTGGGCGGCCCGGTTCCGCGGCCAGCCGATCCCGCCGCAGGTCGTGCACCACGCTCGGCGCGCGTTGATCGACTGGCATGCCGCGCTTTATCCAGGTGCCGTCCTTGCGCCCGCGACGCTGCTCGAAAAGGCGCTCGCCGGGGACCTCGACCGCGGCGAGGCGCGTCTCGCGCTGGGGCGCAAGGCAACCGCGCGCGCCGCGGCGCTCATCAACGCGACCGCGGCGCACACGGCGGAGCTCGACGACATCT
>JBJMWH010000408.1:0-6201 GCA_045810245.1 Burkholderiales bacterium
TGCCGCGCTGTCTTCCATATATTGCCAGTTAGCTAAGTGGCTATATACTATCGCGATGGACCTCGGCCGTGAAGCGATTGTGGGCGTCGAGCGGCTGATCCGGCGGCACGTGAGGCGCACACCCACCATCGATGTGGTTCCCCAGGATTGCGGAATCTCTGCTGGAGGGCTCAACTTCAAACTCGAACTGCTGCAGCACGCAGGCTCCTTCAAGGCGCGCGGCGCGTTCGCGAATTTGCTCACGCGCGACGTACCGGCGGCCGGAGTCGTCGCTGCTTCGGGGGGAAACCACGGCGCCGCGGTCGCCTATGCGGCGGCAAAGCTCGGCGTGCGGGCGCGAATCTACGTTCCCACCGTATCGTCGCCGGCAAAGATCGCCCTCATTCAATCGTGCGGCGCCGACCTCGTGGTTCACGGCGAGCGCTACGGCGACGCACTCGCCGCAGCCGAGCAATGGGCGGCCGGCAGCGGCGCGATGCAGATCCATGCCTACGATCAGCCGGGCGCGATTCTCGGGCAGGGTAGCGTGGGGCTGGAATGGGAGGAGCAGGCGCCTGATCTCGACACGGTCCTCGTAGCGGTTGGCGGCGGTGGACTGATCGGCGGCCTGGCCGCGTGGTACGGGAAAATGCTGAAGGTGATCGGGGTCGAGCCGCTGGAGGCGCCCACGCTCACCCGCGCGCTCGAAGCCGGCCGGCCGGTGGACGCGCCGGCGGGAGGCATCGCCGCAGATTCGCTCGCGCCGCGGCGCGTGGGCGAGCTCATGTTTCCACTGGCGCAGAAATACGTGGAGCGCGTGGTGTTGGTTGAAGACCAGGCCATCCGTGACGGGCAGCGGATGCTGTGGGAACGCCTGAGAATCGCGGCCGAGCCCGGCGGGGCCGCCGCCTTCGCCGCCTTACTGTCAGGAACCTATGTTCCTAAAGCAGATGAGCGCGTGGGCGTGCTCGTTTGCGGCGGCAACACGACGGCGGTGGATTTCGGCAAATTGCTGTGACCCCTTATTTGCCGAGCTTGCGGTGCAGCCATTCGTGGAAGTGCACCTCGGCGTCTTCCATCGGCGACTGGTAAGGGCCGGCGTCGTCGTGACCCTGCGCGTAGAGCGCGCGACGACCGGCGTCGAGGCGCTCGCAGATCTCGTTGTCCTCGATCGCGGTTTCGACGTACGCCGCCTGCTGCGCCTCGATGAATTCGCGCTCGAAGAGGACGATCTCCTCCGGATAGTAGAACTCGACCACGTTGGTGGTGCGGTTCGGCGCTCGCGGGATGAGGTGCGAGACCACCAGCACGTTCGGGTACCACTCGAAGGTGAGTCCCGGAAAGTAGGACGCCCAGAGCGCGCCTTGCTTCGGCTCCTGGCCGTCGAGCTGCTTCAGGCACATCTCCTGCCAGCGCTTGTATAGCGGCGTGCCCGGGCGCTGCAGGCCGGCCTTCGCGGCGACGATCTGCACCGAATACTCGTCGCCGTAGTCGACCGTGAAGTTGGTACAGTCGGTGAAGTTGCCGAGCCCCGGGTGAAAGAAGTCGACGTGGTAGACCTCGAGGTAGGTCTCGATGAAGGTCTTCCAGTTGATGTCGTATTCGTCGATCCGCACCGAGTCGAGGACGTAGCCGCTGAAGTCCCAGTCGGCCAGGGTGGTAATTCTCGCCAGGTCGCGGCGCGGGTCGCGCGGACCGGTGAAGAGCAATCCGCTCCAGTTCGTAAGCGGCTTCGAGCGCAGCTTGACGCAGGGGCTCTCGGGGAAGTGCGGCGCGCCAAGGAGCTCTCCCTTCAGGTCGTAGGTCCAGCGGTGCAGCGGGCAGACGATGTTCTGGGCGTTGCCCCGGCCACGGAGCATGATCGACTGGCGGTGGCGGCAAACGTTGGACAGGAGCTCGATATTTTCGTTATTCCGTACGAGCATCCAGGCGTCGTCGGACCAGGCGAGGGTGTGGAAGTCGCCGACCTCGGGAACCATGAGCTCGTGGCCGACGTAGTTCGCTCCGGCGTCGAACAGGAGCTTCTTTTCCAGGGCAAAGATCTCCGGGTCGAAATACCACGACACCGGGAGCTGGGCGCTCGCGGGACGTATCTGCCGCCATCGCGCAAGGTCCGACATTCGTTGTAAAGCTCCTAGAAAAACAGTATTTTACTAAAAGATGAGCAAGCCTTCAGGCGAGCCTTCCTTCGAGGGAGCGCTGGCCGAGCTGGAAAAAATCGTGGCGCGAATGGAAGGCGGAGAGCTTTCGCTGGAGGAGGCGCTCGCCATCCACCGACGCGGCCTGGAGTTGGCGCGCTTCTGCCAGCAGAAGCTCGAGGTGGCGCAGCAGCAGGTCAAGGTGCTCGAGGGCGAGGTGCTGAAGCCGCTCGCCGACGCCGCCCAGCAGGCGGGACCCGATGAAGATCATCGAGAGTGACTTCCAGGCCTGGATGGGCGACATCCAGGCGCGCACCGAAGCGGCGCTCGGGCGCCTCCTGCCCCAGGCCCACATGGCCCCGGCGCGCCTGCACGAGGCGATGCGCTACGCCACGCTCGAGGGCGGCAAGCGGGTGCGGCCGCTCCTCGCTTTCGCCGCGGGCGAAGTGGCCGCCGCGGCACCCGAACGCCTCGACATCGCGGCCTGCGCCGTCGAGCTGATCCATGCCTACTCGCTGGTGCACGACGACCTGCCCTGCATGGACAACGACGTCCTGCGCCGCGGGAAACCCACGGTGCACGTGGAAGTCGACGAGGCCACGGCGCTGCTGGTTGGAGACGCGCTGCAGTCGCTCGCGTTCCAGCTGCTCGCCGATCAGCGCCTCGCCGACGATCCTCGCGTCCAGCTCGACATGGTGAAGACGCTCGCGGTCGCCGCGGGCTCGCGCGGCATGGCGGGCGGCCCGCAGATCGACCTCGAGTCGACCGGGAAGGCGCTGACGCTGCCCGAGCTCGAAGTCATGCACATTCACAAGACGGGAGCGTTGATGCGCAGCGCAGTGACGTTGGGGGCCGCCTGCGGACGCACCGATGCAGGCCAGAAAAATGCCCTGGATAAGTATGGAAAAGCCATCGGGCTTGCGTTCCAGGTCGTCGACGATGTGCTGGACTACGACGCGAGCACCAGCACGCTCGGCAAAACCGCGGGCAAGGACTCAAGGCAGGGCAAGCCGACTTACGTCTCGACGCTCGGCCTCGCAAGGGCTCGCGAGCTGGCGGGCGAGTTGCGCAGCGAGGCGCTCGCGGCGCTCGAGCCCCTCGGCGGGCGCGCTGCGCGGCTCGGGCAGCTTGCCGACTTCATCGTATTGCGAAAGTTCTAGCCATGAGCGCGATCAGCGGCGGGCTTCCCCACGATGCCTACAATGCGTCGATGTACGAGCTGCTGAAGACCATCGACGATCCGGCGCAGCTGCGGGCGCTGGACAGAAAGCAGCTGCGCCAGCTCGCCGATGAGCTGCGCGCCTACGTGCTCGAGTCGGTGTCGAAAACAGGCGGCCACCTGTCTTCGAACCTCGGCACCGTGGAGCTCACCATCGCGCTGCACTACATCTTCGAGACTCCGGAAGACCGCATCGTCTGGGACGTCGGCCACCAGACCTATCCGCACAAGATCCTCACCGGGCGGCGCGAGGCGATGGCGCGCCTGCGGATGCTCGATGGCATCTCCGGGTTTCCGCGCCGCGCCGAATCGAAGTACGACACCTTCGGCACCGCGCATTCGTCGACCTCCATCTCCGCCGCCCTCGGCATGGCGGTCGGTGCGAAGCTCAAGAACGAGAAGCGCCACTGCATCGCGGTGATGGGCGACGGCGCGATGTCGGCCGGCATGGCCTACGAGGCCATGAATAACGCCGGCGCGATGGACGTGGATCTGCTCGTGATCCTCAACGACAACGAGATGTCGATCTCGCCGCCGGTGGGCGCGCTGACGAACTACCTCGCGCGCCTGCTCTCGGGCCGCATCTATTCGACTGCCCGGCGCGCGAGCGAGCACCTGCTCAAGCGCGTGCCGGGGGTATGGGAGCTCGCGCGGCGCGCCGAGGAGCACATGAAGGGCATGGTGACGCCCTCGACGCTGTTCGAGGAGTTCGGCTTCAACTACATCGGTCCGATCGACGGCCACGACCTCGATGCGCTGATTCCCACGCTGCAGAACATCAAGAAGCTGAAGGGCCCGCAGTTCCTTCACGTGATCACGCGCAAGGGGCAGGGCTACAAGCTCGCCGAGGACGATCCGATCGCCTACCACGGCCCGGGCAAGTTCAATCCCGCCGAAGGCCTGAAGAGCGTGGCCGGCGCGAAGCCCACCTATTCGCAGATCTTCGGCGACTGGCTGTGCGACATGGCGGCGCGCGACCCGCGCGTCGTGGGCATCACCCCGGCCATGCGCGAAGGCTCAGGCATGGTGCGCTACTCCGAGCTCTATCCCGAGCGCTACTTCGACGTCGGCATCGCCGAGCAGCACGCGGTGACCTTCGCCGCCGGGATCGCCGCCGAAGGCATGCGTCCGGTGCTCGCGATCTATTCCACCTTCCTGCAGCGCGGCTACGACCAGCTGATCCACGACGTCGCGATCCAGAACCTGCCGGTGCTGTTCGCGCTCGACCGGGGCGGGCTGGTCGGCGGAGACGGCGCGACGCACAACGGCGCCTTCGATTTTGCGTACCTGCGCACCGTGCCCAACCTCACCGTGATGGCGCCTTCCGACGCGAACGAGTGCCGGCAGATGCTCTACACCGGTTGCGAGCTCGGCACGCCGGCGGCGGTGCGCTACCCGCGCGGCGTCGCGCTCGGCGAAGCGAACCCGAACATGAACCTCGTTCCGGTCGGGAAAGGAGAAGTCAGAAAAGAGGGCAAGCGCGTCGCCATCCTCGCCTTCGGCGCGATGCTCAAGCCCGCGCTCGAGGCGGGCGTGGCGCTCGACGCCACGGTCGTCAACATGCGCTTCGTGAAGCCGCTCGACGCCGAGCTGGTGCGCGAGCTGGCGCAGCGGCATGAGCTGCTCGTGACCGTGGAGGAGCACCAGGTCATGGGCGGCGCGGGTTCCGCGGTCTGCGAAGCGCTCAGCCAGCAGGGAATCGATCGCCGCGTCGTGCTCCTCGGCCTGCCCGACCGTTTCATCGACCACGGCGATCCGGCGCGGCTGCTCGCTTCCGTGGGGCTGGACGGCGCGGGCATCGAGAAGTCGATCCGCTCCGCGCTGGGACAGGCCTGAAGCGTCTCGCCCTCGCCCTGGCGCTGGCGGGCCCCGGCGTGGCGCTCGCCACGACCGTGCTGGTGATGTCGATCACGGCACCGGCGTGGAAGTCCTCGTGAACAACAGCGTGGTTCGCACGCTGCGCCCGGGAGAAGCCGCACCCGAAGGCGTGAAGCTGATCGACCTCGGCTCGGGCGCGGCGCTCATCGAAGTCGACGGCCGGCTGCGGGCGCTCGTCGACACCGGAGCTCGTTAACGACGTCGACGCCACGCTGAGCGAGCGTGACGAGCTGCCGATAACCCTGCTGGGTATGAGCTTTCTCAAGCACCTGGACATGTACCGGAGCGGCGCAAGCCTCACCCTGACCCGGCGGCATTGATTAAAATAGCCCGATGAAGTCGAGAGATCTGTACAACATCCCGGATGTCCAGAGCGACCCCGATTCGCGCAAGCTCGCCATCGACAAGGTCGGCATCAAGGCCATCCGCCATCCAGTGCGCATTCAGGAGAGAGGCTCGACGGAGCGCACTCCTAAAGGGCAGCACACGATCGCGTTGTTCAACATGTACGTCGGCCTGCCGCACCACTTCAAGGGCACGCACATGTCGCGCTTCGTAGAGATTCTCGAGGCGCACGAGCGCGAGATCACCGTCGAAACCTTCCAGCGGATGTTACGCGAGATGGTGGAGAAGCTCGAGGCCGAGGAAGGCCACATCGAGATGTCGTTTCCCTATTTCATCGAGAAGAAGGCGCCGGTGTCCGGGGTGAAGAGCCTGATGGACTACGACGTCACCTTCTCGGGCGAGATCCGCAAGGGGCGGCAGAGCTTCACCATGAAGGTGGTCGTCCCCGTGACGAGCCTGTGCCCCTGCTCGAAGAAGATCTCCGAGCGCGGCGCTCATAACCAGCGCTCGCACGTGACGGTCACGGCGCGCACCAACGATTTCGTCTGGATCGAGGAAATCGTCGACATCGTCGAGCGGCAGGGCTCGAGCGAGCTCTACGGGCTGCTCAAGCGGCCCGACGAGAAGTTCGTCACCGAGCGC
>JBJMWH010000409.1:0-7525 GCA_045810245.1 Burkholderiales bacterium
GAGCGTACCCCGATGCAATGGAGCTCGGACGCGCAGGCCGGCTTTACGCGCGGCGAGCCCTGGCTTCCGGTCGCTTCCGACCACCGCGATGTGAACGTGGCCGCGCAGCGCGAGGATGCGAACTCCATGCTGACCCTCTACAGGCGCCTCATCGCGTTACGGCGCGCAGAGCCGGCGCTGGAAGTCGGCCGCTTCGAGCTCGTCGAAACGCAAGGCGAAGTTCTCGCCTACATCCGGCGCTCGCGCAGAGGCGAGAGTGACTTTCTGATCGCCCTGAATCTCGATGCGCAGCCCGGCGGGGTGAAGCTGCGGACGACTGACCGCGGCGGGGCGATTGCGCTGTCCACGCACCTCGATCGTGCCGGCGAGCCGGTGGGCGCAGGGATCGAGCTTCGCAGCGACGAAGGCGTGATCGTTCGACTTCTCTGACGCCTCACCCGACACGTTGTCGCGCACGTCGCTACAACGCCGCTACCAAAATGGCCAGAGTGTGTTCTCCACGCCACAGCGGTCCCCTCTGCAGGAGAAAAACCCCGCCGCAAATGCCGCGCGCCGTGCCGTGCAAAGTAGTCTTGAAGCGCGGGAACCGAAGAGGCACGGCATGGAAGAAACCTACGCGAGCAGCATCTCGAGCGCAGTCGAGTTCTTCGAAGGGTACGGAACGCTGGCGGTCATCCTCAACGTCCATGTCGACGATCTGCGGCGCTGGGCCGAGGGGAAGTCTTATCCGCCGGCGGACGTGCTGCGTCGCATTGTCAGCCTGAGACGACCCGACGGACTGCGCAGCGTCGCTTGACCTGACCCCGCCCCTTCAGCGCGAAGCCGCGGCGGTGGTCACGTCGCAGGTTCGAAGATCGGCCTGTCCGCCGGCCGCGAGGCCCCGGTAGAGCAACCACAGGTGCTCATCGACGCGCTGTTCGCGCGGGTGCTTCTTTTCCTTGTCGAAGCGGCCCACGGCGCGCGGGCCCGCGTTGTACACGGCGTAAGCGGCGCGGGGCACGACGTTGGGGTCGCCGCTCTTCTCGGCGTACGGAATGGCGTAGTCCTTCACGTAGCGCATCAGGATCTGCGCACCCGCGCGCGCGTTGTATGCGGTGTCCCAGCGCAGGCGCTCGAGCTGGTAGAAGCCGCGCCACACGATCTGGTTGATCTGCATGATGCCGATGCTGCCGCTGCCTGAGCGCAGGTAGCTCACCTTGCCGCCGCGCATGGCGTACTGGCGCCAGCAGCTCTCGATCAACGCCGTCGTCGGCACCATGTTGCGATAGATGTTGTCGTAGGGCGCGGCGAGGCTCGCGCGCTGCAGCTCGGCCGCCGCGGTCTTCTTCAGGAGCTGGCCGATGCGCACTTCGTAGGCATCGAGCTCGTCGCGCCGCGGAAGCCATCGATCCAGCGCCTTTTCGGCAGCCGGCTCCGCCGCATACGCACGGGGGAGGAAGAGGTCGAGCCAGCTCCGGGTCGGCGGCGATGATGGAGGCGAAGAGGGCGGCGGCTCGGAATCGGGGATCTCCTCCACGCCGAAGAGGCGCCTCAATTGCGGATCGGCGGCCCAGTCGTAGGCGAGCGGGTCGCCGGCGGCGCCCGGGCGCAGGCTGCGGGCGATCTGGCGCAGGCCTTCGCTCGAGAGCGTCATCCCGAGGCCCGGCGCGGCGCGATCGAGCGCGAGCAGCGCATCGCCCGCATCGATGAAAGCGGCATAACGCAGGAGCGACGCATCGAGCGCGCCATCGCGCTGACCTTCCGCCAGGATCGTGCGCAGCTCCTCCCAGGCGTCCACGAAAAGCTCGCGCAGCGGATCGCCGGCCGCGGGCGCGTCGGCCGACAGGATCTCGATCAGCCGGTAGCGGCTCTCGAGGAGCACGGTGAAGAGGCGCTTGCGCAGCGCGCTGTTCTCGCTGTCGAGCGCCACCTGCTTGATGCTGTAGAGGAGAAAGGCGTCCCAGGGCTGCAGCGTCTTCTCGAGCGCCTCGAGCTCCGCCTCGCTGAGCGGTGCCGCCGGCGCGGCGGCAACCGGTACTACCGGCGCGGCGAGCCAGGCATCGGGTAATTCGAGCGCGATCGGCACCACCACGGCCTTCGCCTCGACGCGCGGCTCGAGCACCTGCAGCTGCCTCACCGCCGCCTCGAGCTCGGCGGCGTGCTGCGGCGGCGCCGCGCCGCGCACGATCGACGCGAGCGCCTGGCGCGAGGCGCCGAGGTCGTAGCTGAAGCGCTCCAGGCGAGGATGCACGTAGCGCTTGGAAAGCTCCCAGATGAAGCCGAGCGCCGCGCCGCCGCCGGCATCGGTGAACTTCGAATCGACGATGCGCAGGCGCAGCCGCCCGGCGTTGTCGAGCTGCGGCACAAACGTGAATTCCATCGAGCCCTGCCATCTCGCCGCGTTCTGGCAACCGCCGAAGAGCTCCACGCCGAACGCCGCCGAGCCGGGCCCGACCAGCCGCAGGCGGCCTTCGACGGCCTCGAGTCTGGGCTTGTCCAGATTGATATAGCGGCACGGCCCTTCGCTGTAGATCACCTTGGGCTTTGCCTTCGACGCGGCGAGCTGCGCGGCAATGGCTTCGCGCAGCGGCTCGAGCGGCAGGCGCAGCGGAATCTCGAGCCGCGCCGCCAGCGCGCAAGGCGCGAAAAGGACCAGCGAAGCGGCGCAGAGTCGGAGACGCGTCATGGTCCGGAATGTCCAATTCATTCCGCGACTTGTCTACCTTCGGGCGTAGTCCTGCGTCTGCCATCGGCGACACCGGCCGGTCGCCGCCCTAAACCGCGCCTCGGATCTGCGGATACCTTGCGTACAAGGACATGTATGTCAACGACTAGAACGGGGCGCTAAGCTTTGTCCATGGATGCATCCCTGCAGACCTCGATCGATAGGCACGAGTCCTACATCAGGGCCGACCCGCACAACGCGCTGCTGTGGGTGACGCTGGGCGACCTCTATCACCGCGCCGGGCGGCTGGAGGAGGCGCTCGCGTCATTCGAGCGCAGCCAGCTCGAAGCGCCCGAGAGTCCGGCGGCGAAAAGCCGCATCGCATCGGTGCGCATCTCGCAGCACCGCTTCAACGACGCCGAGCGGGTGCTCGGCGAGCTCGCGAAGGCGGAGCCGGAGAACCCGGCGCTGCTCTACAACCTCGGGCTTGCCCAGTTCTACCAGGACAATTGGCGCGAGGCGCAGAGAAATTTCGATCGCGCGCTGGCCCTTGGCCTCAAGACGCGCGACAACCTCGCGTACCTCACGCGCAGCCTCCATCACCTGGGCAAGACGCGCGAGGCGATCGGCTTCTGCGAACAGTGGCTCGCGCAGGCGCCGGAGGACCAGGCGAAGGCGTACCTGGCGCTCCTCGAGATGGACGACGGCAACATGGCGCGGGCGCACGAGCTTGCGCAGGACGTTCTAGCGCGCGATCCCGAGAACCTGCACGCGAGCACGGTGGCAGGCTCGTATTCGGTCGAGCAGCAGGACATGGAGGCGGCCGAGCGGTTCTTCGGCCGGATCCTCGAGCGCCAGCCGCAGAATGGCCGCGCCTGGCTGGGCATGGGCCTGGTGCGCCTCTATCAGCAGAAACACGCCGAGGCGATTACGGCGCTCGCCGAAGCGGTGCGCATCATGCCGGACAACTCGGGGACCATCGTGGCGCTGGGCTGGGCGAAGCTCGCCGCGCGCGACGCGCGCGCCGCCGAAAGGACTTTCCGCCAGGCAGTCGCGGTCGACCGCAACTTCGCCGAGGCGCACGGCGGGCTCGCCTCGGCGCTCGCGCTGCAGGGGCGCGCCGACGAGGCGCAGCAGGAAGTGAAGCTCGCGAGCGGCCTGGACCGCATGAACTTCGGCGGCCGCTTCGCGCAGACGGTGCTGTTCAAGATCCGCGGCAACACCGAGGCCGCGACCGAGCTCCTCACGACGCTTCTGCAGCAGGCGCCGGCGCCGGACTCGAAGCCGCTGATCGAGCACCTGCGCACCTACGGCGTGAAGCACCTGCCGAAGACCCCGCCGCCCCGGACACCGGATGAGCGCAAGCCCTGAGCGCAAGCTGCCGCACCACGTGCTGTTCCATCGCGCATTGCTCGCGCTCATCCCCGCGGCGAGCCTGACGCTCGCCGCCTACAACTCCGGATTTCCGTGGTACTTCGTCGTGCCCGCGCTCGTGTGCTGGGGTGTCGGGATCGCGTATCTGAAGCGCGGCTCGGATCGCTGGAACGAGGCTCAGCGGTAGCGGATCAGCACGCCCTCGAGGGTCTCGTATTCCTGCGGCCGGATGCGCTCCATGCGGCCGCGGATCATCACCCACTCCTCCGGCCGCGTGTACAGCTCGCGGCGTTGCACCCAGATCGCATCGGCGGCTTGCTTCATGGCCTCGTCGTAGAGCGAGCAGTGCGGCCGCGCCAGCGGGCACAGCGCGGTCTCGGCGCCGCGGAACTTCGCCACCACCGTGTACGGTCTCGAGGGCTCCGCGGTGAGCCAGGCGACTTCCTGCGTCGCCGGCGCGGGCTCGGAGGCGAGCCTTTCGTAGCGAAAGCCGCCGCCGCAGCCGGCGAGAAGCAGGAGCGCGGCGAGCTGAACCCGTCGCCACCTATTTGGCATGGAACGGTGATTGTCCTGCCCGGGCCGCTTGACGCCTAGGGCGCAGGTCACCGCGCCGCGCCCCCCTAAACTGGTTTCCGGACTGGCGGATAAATGCCCATCGCGTGCGTCGACTAGGGGAGGCTTAGAATGGAAGCGAGAGGAGCACTCATGGAAAAATCCGCCGCGGAGCGGCTGGACGCCGAGGAGTTGCTGCACCTGGCGCTCAAGGCGTCGGGCGAGAACGGCCACGAGCAGTCGATTACCTACCTCAAGCGCGCGCTCGAGCTCAAGCCGGGCGAGGGGCGGCTGCACTACATGCTCGCGGCCGAGCATGCGCAGATGGGGCTTTACGAGCGCGCGGCGCAGGAGATGGCCAGGGCGGTCGAGCTCGACCCGTCGCTCACCACGGCGCACTTCCAGCTCGGGCTGCTGCATATCACGAGCGCGCGGGTCGCCGAGGCCGAGGCGGCGTGGCGGCCGCTCGACAAGCTCGGCGAGGATCACTTCCTGCGCCTTTTCAAGACCGGCATGCTGCATCTCGTGCGCGACGAGTTCAGCGAGAGCGCGCGCTGCCTCGAGCGCGGCATCCAGGCCAACAACTTCAACGAGGCGCTCAACAACGACATGCGCAAGGTGCTGCGCGACGTCCAGGAGCGCCTGGGCAAGCAGCCCGACGGCGCGTCGGATTCGACGGTGCGGGCGCTGCCGACGGCGGGCAGGGTGCTGTCCGCCTACCGTGACAACCGCGGCGACGAGGACGGGCGCAAGAAGTAGCCGCGGCGCCGCGTTGCCATGACCGACCCGATCAGCAGGCTGAACCCGGCGCTCGAGGTGCTGCGCCAGCGGCTCGCCGAGCACGCGCAGCGGCTCGATTCGGGCGGCAAGGGCGGCGCGGTACGAGGGCCGGCGCCCTTGTCGGCGCGCCAGCCCGGGCGCGCCGAGAGCCTGCGCCAGCGAGTGGCGGAGCGGCTGAAAGCGATCGACGCGGCCGATCCGCAGCGCGAGCGCAAGAGCCGGCGCGCGTTCATCGAGACGGTGCTCAGCCTCGAGTTCGGCGAAGCGCTGCACAACGACCCGAAGACCCTCGAGCTGATCGAGCGCATCGAGCAGGCGATCGACGGCAGGCCCGAGCTCGAGCGCCAATTCCGCGCCGCGCTCTCGGCTTACGCGCGCTGACCTGGCGGGAAAAAAACCTGGCGGGAAAAAAAGCAGCGGGCAAAAAAAGCCGCTCCGAAGAGCGGCTAAGGGATGACCCCAAAAGGAATTCTTTAGCGCCCCTTGCCCGGGCGATCCGGCCGCTCGACGCGCTCGGGCCGCGTGGCACGCTCGGGCCGCTCGACCCGCTCCACTCGTTCGACCCGCTCGACGCGCTCCACGCGCTCGGGACGTTCGGCGCGTTCCACCCGCTCGACCCGCTCCGCCCGCTCCACCCGCTCGGGACCTGAAACGCGGCCGTCGATGTGCTTCTCGATGAACCGCGCCTGGTTGCGGGTCTGGCGCGCATTGGCGTTGCCCAGACCCTCGGACTGCGGATTCTTCGCCTGATTGGCGGCGGTATGGTCGATCCCCTTGCCCAGCGGCACCTTCACCGGACCTTGTCCGGACTGCGCCGAAGCGGTGATCGCCCAGGCCGTAAGTACGCAGAACAGCGCAATCTTTCGCGACATATGCCCCCCTGTTGATGAAGCCGCTCCACGTTACCGGGGCCTTTGGGCGTCGACGTAAGAGATGGTGCGGCGTCTTGGACGAAGGGATAAGTCCAAGGCAGGCCGGCGAGCATTGCTTCGCGGCGCTGAGGATTGCTTGCAATCGCGCCCCGCGAGGGTGCGCTGGCGTGCCCCTAAACGGATCTCGCGGTTCGTGGATAAGCACCGGTTAGAGCCGTAGTCCGGCGTCGGCGGGGGTGCAACCGGCCGCGCAAAGAAAAGGGGAGAGCGCACACCATGGCAAGCATCGTAGGCGGGTTCGACACGGGTCTCGCGGACAGCTCGCTGTTCCTTCTCAACCGCAACGACCGCACGCGGACCGGGGTCGAAGGGCACGAGGACGAGTACTACGTCAACGTCTCCAACGGCAACCTGCTGATCCGGCACGCCGACGCGTTTCTGCCTTCCCAGGGGGAGGACACGTCGGTGCTGCGCACCTACAACAGCCGGGGCAGCTGGAACGGCAACGTGGGGCAGGGCTGGTCGATCAACACGATGATCCTGGAGCTCTCCCAGATCACGAACAACCAGATCACGCTGGTCAGTCCCGACTCGAGCCGCTACCTCTTCAAGGCCGACGCCTCGGGGGTGTTTCGCTCGGTGGACGGGGCGGGGGCCTACGAGACGATCACGCAGAGCACCGGCAACCCCAAGACCTTCACGCTGGTCCGCTCCGACCAGACTCGCCTCACCTTCGACGGCAACGGCGACATCATCCAGAGCCAGGACACCAACGGCAACCTGATCACCTACGTGCGCAAGGCGGGCAAGCTGACGCAGGTGAAGGACGACACCGGCCACGTCACCAACTACATCTACGGCGGCGGCGGCAACCTGCAGCAAATCACCGACGAGACCGGGGCGGTGCTGGTGAACTACAGCTTCGCGCAGAACCTGCTCGGGTCGGTCACCGACCGCGCCGGGCACGTCACCCGGTTCCTCTACAACTCCGACGGCTCGCTCTTCCGCATCACGCTGCCGCAGGCCGGGACCGAGGAGACCCGGCAGCTCTTCTTCAAGTGGACGCTGGACACCACCGATACCACCGGCAAGACCCGCACGCTGAGCGAGTTGATCGACGCCGAGGGCAACCGCACCACCTTCAAGTACGCCTTCAACCGCAACAACTTCAGCCAGTACGTGGGCGGCACCACCTGGATGGTGAACGCCCTGGGGGTCAATCGCACCGAATCTAACGACGCGCAGTACGTGCAGTGGCGCCTGGACAACGGCTACTACCAGCTCTGGGACCAGGCGCGCTACA
>JBJMWH010000410.1:0-15995 GCA_045810245.1 Burkholderiales bacterium
CAGTCGCAGTCGCTCGCCGAGGAGCTCGGCCAGACCAACCAGGAGCTGGAGGACAAGGCCAAGCTGCTCGCGCACCAGAACCAGGAGGTCGAGCGCAAGAACCGCGAGGTCGAGCAGGCTCGCCAGGCGCTGGAAGAAAAAGCGAAGCAGCTCGCGCTCACCTCGAAGTACAAGTCCGAGTTCCTCGCGAACATGTCGCACGAGCTGCGCACGCCGCTCAACAGTTTGCTGCTTCTCTCCGACCAGCTCACCAAGAACCAGGAAGGCAACCTGAACGGCAAGCAGGTCGAGTCGGCGAAGACGATCCACGCCTCCGGCAACGACCTGCTCGCGCTGATCAACGACATTCTCGACCTCTCGAAGATCGAGTCGGGCACGGTGCAGGTCGACATCAGCGAGCTGCGCCTGCTCGACCTGCAGCGCTACGTCGAGCGCACCTTCCGGCACATCGCCGAGTCGAGCCGCGTCGGCTTCAACATCCAGCTCGACCCGGCGCTGTCGCGCTCGATGCACACCGACATCAAGCGCATGCAGCAGATCATCAAGAACCTGCTGTCGAACGCGTTCAAGTTCACCCACGAGGGCTCGGTCACCTTCTCGGTCGCGCCCGCCACCTCGGGCTGGTCGCTCGAGAACGAGGAGCTGAACCGCGCCGGCCAGGTGGTCGCGTTCTCGGTCGCCGACACCGGCATCGGCATCTCGCCCGACAAGCAGCAGATCATCTTCGAGGCGTTCCAGCAGGCCGACGGCTCCACCTCGCGCAAGTACGGCGGCACCGGCCTCGGTCTCGCGATCAGCCGCGAGCTCTCCAAGCTGCTCGGCGGCGAGATCAGGCTCATCAGCTCGCCGGGCGTCGGCAGCACCTTCACCCTGTACCTGCCGCTCGCCTACGCGGCTTCGCGCCGGGTGGCTGGCACCCCGCTGCAGCGCCACACGGCGATCGAGGCGCCGCTCGCCGAGGCGCCGGTCGCGGCCCGAAGCTCCGAGGTCGAGCCCATCTACACCGAGCAGGAGGTCGAGGCCGAGCCGAACGAGGCCGGCGACGACCGCATCGACGTCAAGCCCGACGATCTTTCGATCCTGATCGTGGAGAACGACCTCGCGTTCGCCAAGGTACTGCTCGAAGCGGCGCGCGCGCAGGGCTTCAAGGGCGTGGTTGCCGGCACGGCCGCGAGCGCGCTCTCCAAGCTGAAGGAGTACCAGCCCTCGGTGATGACGCTCGACATCTTCCTGCCCGACATGCAGGGCTGGCGCATCCTGGACCGGCTGAAGGCCGACCTCTCCACGCGCCACGTGCCGGTTTGCGTGGTCTCGACCGACGATTCACGCGAGCGCGCGCTCAATTCGGGCGCGATCGGCTTCATCGCGAAGCCGGTGCACTCGCGCGCGGTCATCGACGAGGCGCTCGGGCGCCTGAAGACCTACGTCACCAGCGCCAAGAAAACGCTGCAGCTCCTGATGGCGGAGAGCCCGGAGCGTGACGCGCTGGCCGAGCGCCTGGCCGCCGACGACATCGAGGTCTATGCCACCGACAACAAGGCCGAGCTCTGCGCCCGGCTGCGGCGCGACCCGGCCGACTGCCTGGTGGTGCAGAGCGGGGTCGCGGACCTGCAACCGAACGACCTCCTCGACGTGATCGAGGAGCAGGCCGTGACGCGGCAGCTGCCGATCGTGCTCTACGGGCCCGAGGGCGGCGGAACGCTCGCGGCGTGGAAGCGCTCCGACGGCGTGTTCGCGCTGCGCGAGGCGCGCTCGGTCGAGCGGCTGCTCGACACCATCTACTTCTTCCTCCACCGCAGCATCATGGGCCTGCCGCAGGAGCAGCGCCAGGCGGTGCAGGACCTGCACAACTCGAGCCGCGTGCTCGAGGGGAAGAAGGCGCTGATCGTGGACGACGACATGCGCAACATCTTCGCGCTCTCGACGGTGCTGCACGACCAGGGCATGGAGATGGTCTCGGCGAACAACGGCCGCGAAGCGATCCGGCTGGTGAAGCAGGAGCCGGGGATCGACATCGTGCTGATGGATATCATGATGCCGGAGATGGACGGCATCACCACGATGCAGGAGATCCGCAAGCTCCCGGAGAAGAAGGACCTGCCGATCATCGCGGTGACCGCCAAGGCGATGAAGGGCGACCGCGAGAAGTGCATCCGCGCGGGCGCCTGGGACTACCTGTCCAAGCCGGTGGATACCATCCACCTGCTGGCCGTTCTACGGGGATGGCTGCACCGTTAAAAATGGTGACTGTCACCATTTTCAAAAACAGAATCGAAAATGGTGACAGTCACCATTTTCAGGGATGGCTGCACCGGTAAGAAAAGCGATGGACGAAAAAGTCAACATCCTGGTCGTAGACGACCTCCCGGACAAGCGCCTCGCGTTCCAGGTGGTGCTGGAGGAGCTCGGCCAGAACCTGGTGATGGCCACCTCGGGCGCCGACGCGCTGCGCGAGCTGCTGCTGCGCGAGTTCGCCGTGATCCTGCTCGACGTCAACATGCCGGACATCGACGGCATCGAGACCGCGGAGCTCATCCGCCAGCACAGCAAGACCAGGCACACGCCGATCATCTTCGTCACCGCCTACGCCGATGAGATGCAGACGGCGCGCGGCTACGCGCTCGGCGCGGTCGACTACATCCTGTCGCCGGTGATCCCGGAGATCCTGCGCAGCAAGGTGAAGGTGTTCGTCGAGCTGTACAGGGCACAAAAGCGCGCGCAGGCGCTCGCCCGGCTCGAAGCCGAGCGCGCGGCCGCCGAGGAGGCCACGCAGCGCTCGGAGTTCCTCGCCTTCGCCAGCCGCGAGCTCGGCGCCTCGCTGAACCTGGACGAGGGCATGGAGCGCCTGCTGCAGATGCTGGTGCCGGGCCTCGCCGAGTACGCGCTGCTCTCGGTCCAGCTCGAGGATGAGGCGCTGGCGATGTCGTGCGGCGGGCGCGCGCGGCCGCAGGCGATGGCCGGCCTCGACGGCCTGCCCGCGTCGCTGCAGCGCGCGCTGCGCGACGGCCGCAAGGCCGAGCTCGTGCTCGAGCCCGAATCCGCGCTTCCCGGCGAGGTGCGCTACCTGCGCCTGGTTCCGCTGCGCTCCGGCGAGCGTACCGTTGCGATGCTCGTGCTCGGCTACGCGCGCGGGCCGAGCGCATACGGGCTCGCCGACCAGGCGACCATCGAGGAGCTGGTGAGCCGCGCGGCGATCGCGTTCGAGAACGCGCGGCTGTACTGGAACCTGAAGCGCGAGATGGCCCGCACCAAGGAGGCCGAGGAGAAGCTGAAGGAGGCGAGCCGGCGCAAGGACGAGTTCCTCGCCATGCTCTCGCACGAGCTGCGCAATCCCCTCGCGCCGATCCGCAACGCGGCCGAGGTGATGCGGCGCATCGCCCCGACCGACGCCGGCATCGTGTGGGCGCGCGACGTCGTCGAGCGCCAGGTGACCCACCTCGCGCAGCTCGTCGACGACCTGCTGGATGTCTCTCGCATCACGCAGGGCAAGATCTCGCTGAAGAAGGAGGCAGTCGAGCTCGCCAAGGTGATCCAGCACAGCATCGACACCGCCCGCACGCTGCTCGACGCGAAGCGCCATCACCTCGCGGTCAACGTCTCTGCGGCGCCGATCTGGGTGTACGGCGACTTTGCGCGCCTCTCGCAGGTCATCGGCAACATTCTCAACAACGCCGCGAAGTACACGAGCGAAGGCGGAAAGATCGAGCTCACCGCGAGCGCCGAGCGCGGCGAGGCGCTGATCTGCGTGCGCGACAACGGCATCGGCATCGACGGCGCCCTCTTGCCGCACGTGTTCGAGCTGTTCACGCAGGGCGAGCGCTCGCTCGACCGCAGCCAGGGCGGCCTGGGCGTCGGCCTCACCGTGGTCGAGCGCCTCGTCGACCTGCACCAGGGCCGCGTCGAGGTGCACAGCGACGGCATCGGCAAGGGTTCGCTCTTCCGCGTGGTTCTGCCCTGCATCAGCGAAGTGCCCCAGGCGGCCGGCGGCGAGCAGCGCGCCACCGCCGCGTTTGCCGCGGTGCCGGCCGGCAGGCGGGTGCTGGTGATCGACGACAACATGGACGCCGCCGAGAGCATCGCCGTCTACCTGCGCCTGGAGGGCCACGAGGTGCGGACCGTGAGTGACGGTCCGCAGGCCGTCGCGATCGCGCAGGTATTCGCGCCGCAGGTCGCGGTGGTCGACATCGGGCTGCCGGGCATGAACGGCTACGAGGTCGCACGGCGCCTCCGCCTGAAGGGAACCGAGGCTCCGACGCTTCTCATCGCGCTGACAGGCTACGGACAGAAAGAAGACCGCCAGCGTTCGATCCAGGCGGGCTTCCATCACCACTTCGTGAAGCCCGCCGACCCGCGCATCATCCAGTCGGCGATCGCCTCCTGGGGCGAGCGCGGCGCCGACGGCACTGTAGTCGAAGCGCGACAGTAAGTTCCGTCATTTCACGACGAAAAAGTTGGCGCTCCGCGCTAACGCCGTGCACGTCGTTGCGCGAAGATTGTCCATCAAGCATGGCCGATATCCTGGTCGTCGACGATAACCGCGCCAACCGTGAGGCGCTCGCTTCCCTGCTGGAGGTCGCAGGGCACAGCGCGCGCCGGGCAGCCGGCGCACGCCAGGCGCTCGATTCGGCGCTCGCCGCGCCGCCCGACCTGGTGATCTCCGACGTCCTGATGCCGGGCATGGACGGCTACGTGCTGGTGCGCGAGCTGCGGGGCGACCCGCGGACCGCGGCGCTGCCGGTCATTTTCTATACCGCCTACTTCGCCGGGCAGGACGCGCAGGACCTGGCGCAGGCGCACGGGGTGTCGCGGGTGCTGGTGAAGCCTTCCGACAACGACTTCATCCTGCGGACCGTTGATGAAGTTCTCAGTGAAACAACCCGTCGCCCTGCCGCCGCCGGCGCGGAGCTCGGCGGCGAGCACCTGCGCATCGTGGTCGACCAGCTGCTCGAGAAGACCGGCACGCTGGAGGCGCAGCAGCGCAGGATCGAGCGGCTGAACCGCACCCTCGAGACCATGAGCGCGATCAATGCGCTCATCGTGCGGGTGGGCGAGCGGGCCGACCTCCTCGCCGAGGCCTGCCGCATCGCGGTCGAGCGCGGCGGGTTCGGCTTCGCGGCGATCCGCCTCGCGCACGACGAGCAGGTGGTGTCGAGCGGCGAAGGCAGCCGGAACCCGCGCATCGACCAGTTCCCGGTGCCCTCCGAGGCCACCGTGTGCAACGACATCGAGGGGTCGCGGGCCCCCGGCCGGGAAGCGGCGCTGCAGCGCGGCTTCCGCGCCTATGCGGTGCTGCCGCTCGTTTTCTCCGGCAGCGATGCCGGCGCGCTGCTCCTCTACGCGCGGGCGAAGGACGTGTTCGACGACGAAGAGATGCGCCTGCTGCACGAGCTCGCGGGGGACATCGCCTTTGCGCTGCACCACATCGCGCAAAAGGCGCGCATGGACTATCTCGCGTACCACGACTCGCTCACCGACCTGCCGAACCGCAACCTGTTCGTCGACCGCCTGGGCCAGGCGCTGATCGCGGCGCGGCGCGAGCGCCGTTTCGCCGCGGCGGTGTTTCTCGACATCGAGCGCTTCCGCATGGTGAACGAGAGCTTCGGCCGGCGGGCGGGCGACGAGCTCCTGCGCGAGGCCGCGGCGCGGCTGTGCGCCGCGGCGCGCGACGAGGACACAGTGGCGCGCGTGGGTGCCGACCACTTCGCCATCGCGCTCGCGCCGAGCGAAAAGCCGGCGGAGATGGTGCAGTGGCTGTTCGGGCGGATCGCCGAGGCCTTCTCGCGGCCGGTGATGATCGACGGCGTGGAGCTGCGCGTCACGCTGAAGGGCGGGGTTGCGGTGTTTCCCGGCGATGGCTCCTCCACCGAGGCGCTGTGCGCCAACGCCGAGACCGCGCTCAACCACGCGAAGCAGGCGGCGTCGGGCTATCTGTTCTACGCGCCCGAGATGAACGCACGCGTCGCCGAATCGCTCGCGTTCGAGCACCGGCTGCGCAGCGCGGTCGAGGACGGCCGCCTCGCGCTGCACTACCAGCCCAAGATGGACGTGCGCACCGGGCGCCTCGCCGGTCTGGAGGCGCTCATCCGCTGGCAGGATCCCGAGCTCGGCGCGGTGCCGCCGGCGAAGTTCGTCTCGCTCATGGAGGAGACCGGCATGATCCTGGTTGCCGGGCGCTGGGCCCTCCGGCGCGCGGTGGAGGACATCCTGCACTGGCAATCGCTCGGCCTCTCGGTGCCGCGCACCTCGGTCAACGTGTCGGCGATCCAGCTGCGGCAGAAGGACTTCGTCGACTCGGTGCTCGAGGCGATCGCCGGGTTCGGGCGCGCGAAGCCCCTGCTCGACGTCGAGATTACCGAGAGCGTGCTGGTCGCCGACGTCGACGAGACCACGCGCAAGCTCCATACCCTGCGCCGCGCCGGGGTGGAGATTTCGGTCGACGACTTCGGCACCGGCTACTGCAGCCTGAGCTACCTCGCGCGCCTGCCGGTCGACGTCCTCAAGATCGACCGCAGCTTCGTCGTGCGCATGCGCGACGCCGGATACCCGCGCAACATCGTCGCCATGATCGTATCGCTCGCGCATACCCTGGGACTCAAGGTCATCGCCGAGGGCGTCGAGGACGACGAGCAGGTCAGGCTGCTCAAGGATCTCGGCTGCGACCAGATCCAGGGCTATCTCGTCAGCCGGCCGGTGCCGCCGCAGGAGATCGAGTCGCTGCTGCGCCGCGCGGCGCTGACGCCGGGCAAGGCCGCCGCATGAGCGCTGAATTCCTTCCGCTGCCGATGGCCGCGGCCGTGGCGTACCTGCGCCTGGTCAGCCACGAGCATCGCGGTCCCGCCTCCGAGGGCCTGCTCGACGTCGTGGCGAGCGCGCTCTCGGTGTGGGTCCCGCTCTACGCCGGCACGCCGCGCACGCGGCTCCCGGACGCGCTCCTCGCGCGCGGCCGGATGTGCAACGGCGCCACGCGGCTGCGCTTCCGCGACGGCACGCCGCCGCTCGAGAACCTTGCCATCCTCCAGTCCGACCTCGACGCGTGCCTCGCGCGCCGCCGTCCACGGGATGACTCATCCGCCGAGCGTCACGTCCTGCGCCTGATACCACTGCAGCGCATCGATGAAGTCCTGAGGCGCCATGTCGGGCCATAGGCTATCCACGACGTAGATGTCGGCGTAGGCGCACTGCGCCGGCAGGAAGCCGGAAAGGCGCCGCCGCCCGCCCCAGCGCACGACGAGATCGATGCGCTGCACGTCGCCCGAGGCGAGCGCGCCGGTTCGCCCGAGCGAGGCGAAATCCCACTGCCAGCCGTAGTTCACCAGCAGGTTGACGCGGATGTCGCCTTCGCACCTCGTCTCGGCGGCCGGAGCCAACTCTTCGGGGAACACCGGCGACTTGGCGTCGCCGATGACCCGCAATGCGGCGCCGGCAGCGATGGCCCGGTGGGAGAACTCGACGCAGGCCGCGCGGAACGCGGCCACCTGGTCGGAGGCGCGCCGCACGTTGTCCTTGGTGAAGCCGTAGACGCTGACTTCTGCGACGCCGAGATCACGGCACAGGTCGAGAAGCCGCAGCCCCGGAAGAATGCCGGCCGCGTAGCCTTCGCGCTTGGCCGCGCCGCGCGCCTGCGCCCAGCGGCGGTTTCCGTCAGGAATGAACCCAACATGCCGCGGCACCCGGGTGAGGCTGAAATCGTTCGCCGCCATGCAAGGCGGCGAGCAAGTTCAGGGCCGCAGCCTTACCACGGGTCGGCGCTCCGCGTTCAACTGAACTCCGTCACATGTTCGGATAGTTCGGCCCGCCGCCCCCTTCGGGCGCGACCCAGACGATGTTTTGCCTCGGGTCCTTGATGTCGCAGGTCTTGCAGTGCACGCAGTTCTGCGCGTTGATCTGCAGGCGCGGCTTGGTCTCGAGGTCGACGAACTCGTAGACGCCGGCCGGGCAATAGCGGCTTTCCGGCCCGGCGTACTTCTCCAGATTGACCGCGACCGGGATCACCGGGTCCTTCAGCGTCAGGTGCGGCGGCTGGTCTTCGTTGTGGTTGGTGTTGGAGAAGGAGAGGTCGGTCAGGCGCTCGAACGTGAGGATCCCGTCCGGCTTGGGATACTGGATCGGTCGTGCTTTAGACTTTTCGATCAAGGTTTCATGGTCCGCGTGCGGGTGCCGCAGGGTCCACGGCGCCTTGCCGCGGAAGAGAACCTGGTCGAGGCCGACCATCACGGTCCCGAAGTGAAGGCCTTTCGACATCCAGGGCTTGAAATTGCGCGCCTTGAAGAGCTCCTCATGGAGCCAGCTCGCGCGGAACGACTCGGGATAAGTCTTCAGCTCATCGCCTTGACGCCCTTCCTTGAGGGCAGGAACCGCGGCTTCGGCTGCGAGCATGCCGGACTTGATTGCGGCGTGGCTTCCCTTGATGCGCGAGGCGTTGAGAAAGCCGGCTTCGTCGCCGATCAGCGCTCCGCCCGGGAAGACGAGCTTCGGTAAGGACTGCAGGCCGCCGGCGGCTATCGCTCTCGCTCCGTAGGCCACGCGCTTCCCGCCCTCGAGGAACATGCGGATCGCCGGATGCGTCTTGAATCGCTGGAACTCCTCGTAGGGGGAAAGGTAGGGGTTCGAATAGCCCAGCCCGACGACGAAGCCCACCGCGACCTGGCGGTTCTCCTGGTGGTAGAGGAACGAGCCGCCGTACGTATCGGCGTCGAGCGGCCAGCCGGCGGTGTGCACCACCAGCCCCGCCCGGTGCTGCTCCGGCGTCACCTCCCACAGTTCCTTAAGCCCGAGGCCGTACACCTGGGGCGTTTTTCTGAGCTGAAATTTCGCCTCGAGCTGTCGCCCGAGCTGACCGCGCGCGCCCTCGGCGAAGAACGTGTACCTGCCATGAAGCTCGACGCCCGGCTGGTAGGCATCGGTCTTCTCGCCTTTCTTGTCGATCCCCATGTCGCCGGTGGCGACGCCCTTGACTTTGTCGCCTTCAAAAAGGACTTCGATGGCCGCGAAGCCCGGGAAGATCTCGACGCCGCACGCCTCGGCGTGGGCGCCGAGCCAGCGGCAGAAGGCGCCCAGGCTGATGACGTAGTTGCCATGGTTCTTGAAACATGCGGGGAGCAGGAATTCAGGCGTGCGGATCGCCGCGCGCTCGGTGAGGAAAAGAAAGCGGTCTTCGGTGACCGGGACGTTGAGCGGCGCGCCCTTTTCCTTCCAGTCCGGCATCAGCTCGCCGATGGCGCGCGGGTCCATCACCGCGCCCGAGAGGATGTGGGCGCCGATCTCCGAGCCCTTCTCGAGCACGCAGACCGAGGTATCGGGCGAGAGCTGCTTCACCCGGATCGCGGCGGCGAGCCCTGCGGGGCCGCCGCCCACGACGACCACGTCGTACTGCATCGATTCGCGGCTCATCGCGCACAATTATAATCAGCCCCCCATGGCCCGCAGCACGCCGATCAGCCCGCCGATACGCAAACTCATGCACGTCGAGCGCATCCCGCTCCGCTGGGGCGACATGGACGCGATGGGCCACGTGAACAACACCGTCTACTTCCGCTTCATGGAGCAGGCGCGCATCGGCTGGTTCGACGCGCTGGTGCCGCGTGGCGAGGCGTGGAAGGCGACCGGCATCGTCATCGCCAATGCGTCCTGCAATTTCAAGCGCCCGATCAACTACCCGGGCACGGTGGAGGTGAAGCTCCTGGTCGGAGCGCCGGGCGGCTCCAGCGTGCCGACCTTTTATGAATTGCTCGTGGAAAACGATTTGTATGCCGATGGCGCAGCGACCGTAGTGTTCATCGACATGGAAAAGCAGAAGCCGATCCGCATTCCGCAGAACATCCGAGAGGCGCTCCAATGAAGAAGGTTTATCCCGATGCCGCGGCCGCCCTGAAAGGGGTGCTGCGCGACAACATGACCATCGCTGCCGGCGGATTCGGCCTGTGCGGCATTCCCGAGAATTTCATCGCTGCCCTGCGCGACAGCGCGGTGAAAGGCCTCACCATCGTCGGCAACAACGCCGGAGTGGACGATTTCGGCATGGGCCTGCTGCTCAAGAGCCGCCAGGTGAAGAAGGTGATCGCCTCGTACGTCGGCGAGAACAAGGAGTTCGAGCGCCAGGTGCTCGCTGGCGAGCTCGACCTGCAGCTCACGCCGCAAGGCACGCTCGCCGAGAAGCTGCGCGCGGGCGGCGCCGGCATTCCGGGCTTCTATACGCGCACCGCGGCGGGCACCAAGCTCGCCGACGGCAAGGAGACCAAGGTCTTCGACGGCAAGGAGTACGTGCTCGAAGAGGGCATCCGGGCCGACCTGTCGATGGTCAAGGCGTGGAAGGGCGACAAGTCCGGCAATCTCGTGTATCGCAAGACCTCGCGCAACTTCAACCCGATGATCGCGACCTGCGGCAAGGTCACGGTGGCCGAGGTCGAGGAGCTGGTCGAGGTGGGCGGCCTCGACCCGGACCAGATCCACACCCCGGGCATCTACGTCGACCGCATCATCCAGGGTTCGCGCTACGAGAAACGCATCGAGTTCCGCACGCTCGCCGGGGCCACCGGCAAGAAGGACTCGCCGATCCGGGAGCTGATGGCGAAGCGCGCTGCGCAGGAGCTGCGCGACGGCTACTACGTGAACCTCGGCATCGGCATCCCGACGCTGGTCGCCAACTACATCCCGGAGAACATCAACGTCACCCTGCAATCGGAGAACGGGCTCCTCGGCATCGGCCCGTTCCCGCGGGAGAGCGAGGTCGACCCCGACCTCATCAACGCCGGCAAGCAGACCGTGACCACCCTCCCGGGCTCGAGCTTCTTCTCGAGCGCCGATTCCTTTGCCATGATCCGCGGCGGGCATGTGGACATTTCGATCCTCGGCGGCCTCGAGGTGGCGGAAAACGGCGACCTCGCCAACTGGATGGTGCCCGGCAAGATGGTCAAGGGCCCCGGCGGCGCGATGGACCTCGTCTCGGGCGTAAAGCGCGTCGTGGTGCTGATGGAGCACACCTCCAAGGACGGCGCCTCCAAGGTCCTGAAGCGCTGCACGCTGCCGATCACCGGCAAGGGCGTGGTCAACATGATCATCACCGACCTGTGCGTGTTCGAGGTGGTGCCGGCCGAGGGCCTGGTGCTGAAAGAGCTGCATCCCGGCGTGACGCTCGAGCAGGTGCGCGCCAAGACGGCGTGCGACTTCTTCAACGGCCTGAAAGGCTAGGCGAGCAGCAGCCTGAGGGCGTCCCGGTAGCGCGCGGCCGCCGCCTCTTCGGCGGCGTGGTGCTTCTGCTGCACCATCCAGCGGCCGCCGACCATGACGTCGCGCACCAGGTCATCCGAGCCCGAGAAGACGAGCGCATTGGCCGCGGCTTCGCCGCCGCGGCCGGCGAGGTCGGGATGCTCGCCGTCGAGCACCACGAAATCGGCCCGCATGCCGGGCGCGAGCGCGCCCATGCGCCGGCCGAGCGCTTGCGCGCCGCCGGCGGCGGCCTCGAGCCACAGCGTGGTCCCGACCGAAGGCTGCTCGTCGGTCGTCACCAGGTTTCGCTTGCGCTTCGAGACACGCTGCAGGTACTCGAGCAGGCGCAGCTCCTCGGCCGGGTTGCGCGAGACGTGGCTGTCGCCGCCGACGCCGTAGCGCCCGCCCGCCGCGCGGTAGTCGAGGAGCGGGAAAATGCCGTCGCCCAGGTTGGCCTCGGTGGTCGGACACAGCCCTGCCACCGCGCCGCTCCTCGCGAGACCCTGGATCTCCTGCGCTACGAGGTGCGTCGCGTGCACGATGCACCAGCGCCTGTCCACCGGCATGTTGGCGAGCAGCCATTGCACCGGCCGCGCGCCGAGCATCGCGACGCAGTCCTCGACCTCGCGCGTCTGCTCCGCGGCGTGGATGTGGATCGGCGCGTCGCGCGGGACGCCGGCGACGAGCGCGGCGAGCGCGGCCGGATCGACCGCGCGCAGCGAATGCGGCGCGACCCCGATCCTGACCTCCGGCGTCGCGCGCGCCGCGAGGCCCGTGTACGCCTCGAGCACGGCGTCGGTGTGGCGCGCGAACGCCTGCTGGCGTGCCTGCAACGGCTGCTCGCCGAAGCCCGACCAGCGATACGCCGCCGGCATGAGCGTGATGGCGATGCCGGCCTCGCGCGCGGCATCGAGATGCGCCTGCAACATCCCGTCGGGGCGATGAACATAGTGGAACTCGGCGACCGCGGTGTAGCCGTGGCGCAGCAGGTCGATGTAGAGGAAGTGCGCGACGACCTGCGCCTGGTCGGGCGTGAGGCGCTCCACGAACCGGTACATGAGCTCGCGCCAGGTCCAGAAGTCGTCCTCGGCGGCGCCGCGCAGCTCGGCGAGGCCGGCCATCGCGCGCTGGAACGCGTGCGAGTGCAGGTTCGCCATTCCCGGGAGCACCGGGCCGGCGAGCGGCTGCGGGCCGCTCGCGCCGGTCTCGACCGCGACGATCTCGCCCTGGTCGACCGACACGAGCACGTCCTTGGCCCAGCCGCCGGGGAGGAGGGCGTCGCGCGCGAGGTAGCGTTCCACGCCGCTATGATAACGAGATGCACGATGCCGCCTGGCTCAACGCCAACCTCGCCACGATGGTGTCGGGTTACGGGGTCCAGGCCGACGGGGTCGTCGCGGTCAGCGGCGGCAAGATCGACTGGGTGGGACCGCGCCGTGAGTGGCGCGGCAAGGCGCGCGAGGAGCACGACGCGCGCGGCGCCTGGATCACGCCCGGGCTGATCGACTGCCATACCCACCTCGTCTACGCCGGAAACCGGGCCCACGAGTTCGAGCTGCGCCTGAAGGGCGCGACCTACGAGGAGATCGCGCGGGCGGGCGGCGGCATCGTCTCGACCGTGAAGGCGACGCGCGCGGCCTCGGAAGACGATTTATTCGCCGTTGGAAAGAAAAGACTCGAATCCTGGTTGCGGGAAGGCACAACCGCCATCGAGATCAAGTCTGGCTACGGCCTCGACCGCGACAGCGAGCTGCGCATGCTGCGCGTCGCGCGGCGCCTCGGCGAGGACATCACCGTGCGTACCACCTTTCTCGGTGCGCACGCGCTGCCGCCGGAATACGCCGGCCGTCCCGACGACTACATCGACTTCGTGTGCCACGAAGTGCTCCCGGCCGCTGCGAAGGAGGGCCTCGCCGACGCTGTGGACGCCTTCTGCGAGCGCATCGCATTCACTGCTTCTCAAACACAGAAAGTTTTTCAGAAAGCCCAGGCGCTGGGACTCCCTGTGAAGCTGCACGCCGACCAGCTGTCCGATTCCGGCGGCGCCGCGCTCGCCGCCCGGTTCCACGCGCTCTCGGCTGATCACATGGAATACGCGAGCGAGCTAGGGGTGGAAGCGATGAAAAGGGAGGGTACCGTCGCCGTGTTATTGCCCGGCGCGTTCTATTTCCTGAGAGAGACGAAGCTCCCGCCGGTTGACCTGCTGAAAAGAAAGGGCGTCCCGATCGCGCTCGCCACGGACCATAACCCCGGTACGTCGCCGGTGTCTTCGCCGCTCGCGATCCTCAACCTGGCGTGCACGCTGTTTCGCCTTACGCCCGAGGAGGCGCTCACCGGCATGACGCGGCACGCGGCGCGCGCGCTCGGCCTGCAAAGGACCCATGGGACGCTCGAGCCGGGGAAGAACGCGGACTTCGCCCTGTGGGACATCGGCGCGCCCCCGGAGCTCGCGTATGCGCTCGGGGCTAACCCGTGCGTCGGTCGCGTCCTAGGCGGCAAAACTCCTCGACCAGCGCGCGCAGCTGCGGGCGCAGGCGCACCGCCAGCGGTTCCCTGAAGTCAAAGGGCGGAGATTCATCCATGTACGTCGCCTCGGACAGCTCGAGCTGCACGGCGTGCACTCCCCTTGCCGGGTCGCCGTAAGTGCGCGTGATGTAGCCGCCCTTGAAGCGGCCGTTGAGCACCGCGCCATAGCCCGAGACTTTCTGCATCAGGCCTTCTCCGATTCCGATGCCGCACGCGCGGCCGTCCGCGGTTCCCAAATTCAACGAGGGGAGCTTGCCGGAGAAGAACCGCGGCACCTCCGAGAAGATGGCATGCGCGTCCCAGAGGAGCGCGTAGCCGTGCAGCTTCTTCAGCCTTTCCAGCTCATGTGAAAGCTGCAAGTGATAAGGCTTCCAATGCGCTTGTACCCGCTCCGCGATCTCGGCCGTGTCGGGCCCGTATCCGGGCCGGTAGAGCGGCTTCTTGTGGAACGTGTCGAGCGGTACGAGGGGAGTCGTGTCCTGGCCGGGATAGAGGTTGGCGTTGTCCGGCGGACGGTTGAGGTCGACGACGTAGCGCGAATGCGTCGCGACGAGCACCGACGCGCCGAGCTCGTCGAGGAAGTCGTAGAGCCGCTCGAGGTGCCAGTCGGTATCGGGTAGGCGCTTCGCTTCCTCCGTCATGCGAGCCGCGAGTGGTTCGGGCAGCTGCGTGCCGGTGTGCGGCATCGACACCAGGAGCGGCGTGCGGCCGGCGCGGAACTTGAAGGGCGCCATCAGCGTGAGGGCAGGAGCCCCGGGACGAAGCTATGGAACTCGCCCGCCTCGACCAGCGACTGCACCGCGGTGATGTCGGGGGCGAAGTAGCGGTCGTGGTCGTAGAACGCGACTTTCGAGCGCACCAGGCGGTGGACTTCCTGCAGCGGCGCGCTGGTCTTGAGCGGAGCGCGGAAATCGATTCCCTGCGCGGCCGCGAGCAGCTCGATCGCCACGATGCCGGCGCTGTTTCCCGCCATGTCGGAAAGGCGGCGCGCGGCGAACGTGGCCATGCTGACGTGGTCCTCCTGGTTGGCCGAGGTCGGCAGGCTGTCGACGCTCGCCGGATGCGCGAGCGACTTGTTCTCGCTCGCGAGCGCCGCCGCCGTCACCTGCGCCAGCATGAAGCCGGAATTGACGCCGCCATGCTCGACCAGGAACGGCGGCAGGCCGGAAAGCGTCGGGTCGATGAGGAGCGCCACGCGCCGCTCCGAGAGCGCGCCGATCTCGGCGATCGCGAGCGCGAGGGCGTCGGCGGCGAGCGCCACCGGCTCGGCGTGGAAGTTCCCGCCCGAGAGGATCTCGTCGCCGAACACGAGCGGATTGTCGGTCACGGCGGCGGCCTCGCGCTCGAACACGCCCGCGGCGTAGCGCATCTGGTCGAGGCAGGCGCCCATCACCTGCGGCTGGCAGCGCAGGCTGTAGGGATCCTGCACCCGCGGGTCGTTCTCGAGGTGCGAGCGGCGGATCTCGCTTCCCTTCAGGAGCCCGGCGTAGAAGCGCGCCACGTCCTGCTGGCCGGGCTGGCCGCGCAGCGCGTGAATGCGCGCATCGAAAGGCGTGTCGCTGCCGGCCGCGGCGTCGACCGAAAGGCTGCCCGCCGCGAGCGCCGCGGCGAACACGTCCTCCGCCGCGAACAGGCCGGTGAGCGCGAGCGCCGTCGAGACCTGCGTGCCGTTCAGGAGCGCGAGCCCTTCCTTGGGCGCGAGCTTGATCGGCCTGAGGTTCTCGTTCTTCAACGCGCTGGCGGCGGGGACCCGCACCCCGTGAACGCGCACGTCGCCGAGCCCGAGCAGCGCGAGCGAGAGATGCGCGAGCGGCGCGAGATCGCCCGAGGCGCCGACCGATCCCTTGGAGGGGATGCACGGATAAATGCCTTTGTTGTAGAGCTGCAGCAGAAGCTCGATCAGTTCCGGGCGCACGCCCGAATGCCCTGCGCCGAGGGAAACGACCTTCAACGCGAGCACCAACCGAACTGTGGCGTCGTCGAGGAGCGGCCCGGTGCCCGCGGCGTGCGACAAGACGATGTTGAGCTGCAGCTGCTCGAGGTCCTGCACGGGGATGCGCGTCTGCGACAGGCGGCCGAACCCGGTGTTGATGCCGTACGCGGGCTTGCCCGAGGCGACGATCGTCTCGACGGCGGACAGTGCCGCGCGCACCCGGTCGCTCACGGCGCCATCCAGCTCGAGCGGCGGTGCGTCGCGCGCAATCGAGCGCAGCTCCCTCAGCGATGGATTGTTCTTGCCGAGGCGCATCAGTCCAGGAACGGCA
>JBJMWH010000411.1:0-3627 GCA_045810245.1 Burkholderiales bacterium
TGGAACGACAAGAAGACGCCGCTCGATGCCCTCAATGCCGCGGTGAAGCGCGGCAATCTTTTTCTCCAAACCGCAAAGTAAACCGCCGCGAGCCCGCGGCGTTACGCCGGTATGAAGCTCCTTTATATCGGCGCCGCGTTCCTGCTCGCGTGCCTCGCGCTCGCGCTTCTCGTGTAGATGTTGGCAATGAGGCGATGAGGTCGGCTTCGGCGACATCTTGCTCGGCGGCACCGGACTGCGCGAGCCGACGCACGTCTCGGCCTCCGGAACGTTAACCGTCAGCGCTGATTCTGGAGCTTCTACCCCTTGAGGCAAGCGCTCATGAACTTCTTGCGGTCGTCGCCCTTCATCTGCTTGTCGGACGCCTGCTTGTTGCAGTCCTTCATACGGGCCTGCTGAGGCGTCATCTCACCCTTGGCGGCGCCGCCCTTGAGGCACGTGCTCATGAACTTCTTGCGCGCGTCGCCTTCCATCTTCTTGGCGCCCGCCTGCTCGTTGCAGTCCTTCATGCGCTCCTGCTGTTTCTTCTGCGCGGCGGTCGGCTCTTTCTTGACTTCCTTCTTCTCCTGCGCCACGGCGAACGGCGCGCAAGCCAACGCGAGACACACGGCTAGAGCGAGCTTTCTCATGCCTTTCTCCTGGGTTAGCGGGTCTGTAGCAGCCGCTCGATCGCGCCGACGAGCTTCGGATCGTCGGGCGCGATACGAGTATCGAAGCTCTGCACCTTGGCGCCGCTGCGGTCGACGAGGTACTTGTGGAAATTCCAGCGCGGCGCCTGGCCGCTCGCTTTCAGGAGATCGGCGTACAGCGGATTCTTCCTGAGCTCGGTCTTGGCGAACATCGGGAAGTCGATGGCGTACTGGTTGACGCAGAACGACGAGATCTCCTTGTTCGAGGCGGGCTCCTGGCCGCCGAAGTCGTTCGAGGGAAAGCCAAGCACTACCAGGCCGCGCGCCTTGTACTTGCGGTAGAGCGCCTCGAGACCCTCGTACTGCGGGGTGTAGCCGCACTCGCTCGCCGTATTCACTACCAGCAGCACGCTGCCTGCGTATTCGCACAGCGACTGGGGCTGGTCGAGGATGTTGGCCATGTTGCGATCGAGGAGCGCAGGGCAGGCGGCCATCGCGGTTTTTCCCGCTAATAACAACAAACTAGTAAGGAAGAGGCGCATTCGGTTTCAGCGGCTGCAGCGCGGCGCGGAAATCGCGCTTGATGCGCTCCAGCGCGGGAAGGTTGTCGGCTTCGAATCGGATCACGATCACCGGGGTGGTGTTGGAGGCGCGCGCAAGCCCGAAGCCGTCAGCATACTCCACCCGCACGCCGTCGATAGTCAGGACGCGCTCGGCCCGAGGAAAGGGCGATGCAGTTTCGATCCGCTGCTGCAGCTTCGCCACCAGGCGGTGCGGCTCGCCTTCCTCGAGCTGCCAGTGGATCTCGGGGGTGGAAGGAGCGTTGGGCAGGCTCTTCAGCGCCTGATTCGCATCTTGTTCTTTGGACAAGACCTCCAGCAGCCGCGCACCCCCGTAGAGCGCGTCGTCGAAGCCGTACCAGCGCTCCTTGAAGAAGGTGTGTCCCGACATCTCGCCGGCGAGGAGCGCGCCGCTCTCCTTCAGCTTCGCCTTGATGAGCGAATGGCCGGTCTTCCAGATGGTCGCCCTGCCGCCGTGGCGCTCGATCCACGGCGCGAGCAGGCGTGTGCTCTTCACGTCGTAGATGATCTCTGCGCCGGGGTTGCGGCTAAGCACGTCCTTTGCGAGCAGCATGAGCTGGCGGTCGGCGAAGATGTTTTCGCCGTCCTTCGTCACCACGCCGAGCCGGTCGCCGTCGCCGTCGAAGGCCAGCCCGAGCTCACATGAAGAAGAACGCAACGTCGCGATGAGATCTTTCAGGTTCTCCGGCTGCGCGGGATCCGGGTGGTGATTGGGAAAGTTGCCGTCGACCTCGCAAAATAGCTCGGTGACCTCGCAGCCCAGGCGCCGGTAGAGCCGGGGGGCGAGCATGCCGGCGACACCGTTGCCGCAATCGACGGCGATATGGAAAGGCCGCGCGAGCTTCACGTCGCCCACGATGCGCTCGACGTAGGCGTCGAGCACCTCGGCAGTGGTTTTTTTCCCGGAACCGCTCAGGAATTGCTTGTTATCGATGCGCCGGCGCAGGTCCTGGATGTCCTCGCCGAAGAGCGTGTCGCCCGCCACCACGATCTTGAGGCCGTTGTACTGCGGCGGATTGTGGCTGCCGCTTACTGCCACGCAGCTCCCGGTTCCGAGGTGCTGCGCCGCGAAGTAGGCGAGCGGCGTCGGCGCCATGCCGATGTCGATCACGTCGGCGCCGGCGGCATTCAGCCCCTGGGTCAGCGCGGCGACGAGCTCGGGCCCCGAAAGCCGCCCGTCGCGGCACACGGCGAAGACCGGCGCCTTGCGTTCCCTGCCGACCGAGCCGAGCGCGCGGCCGATGTCGCGCACGACCTCGGGCGTCAGGCTGCGGCCCACCACGCCGCGGATGTCGTAGGTGCGAAAGATTTCGGCTGGGACGCTCAAGGCTTGAATCCGGGGTCGAGGAACTCGAAGAGGTGTCGGGGAAGCCAGTCTCGGCGACCGGGAAACGGCCCGGCCAGGAATCCGGCATGGCCTCCGGTGCGCGGAAATTCTAGCACCACGCACGGCGCGGCCTTGCGCGCGGCGCGCAGCAGGTCGCGCTCCGGCAGGAACGGATCGTTGCGCGCGTTGAGCACGAGCGTCGGCACGCGAATGCTCTCGAGATAGGGCCCGCACGCCACGCTCTCCCAGTAATGGTCGGTATCGCGAAAGCCGTGCAGCGGCGCAGTGACGAGGTTGTCGAACTCGCGGAACGTGCGTGCCGCAGTGACCTTCTCTTTGTCGAACAAACCTGGAAAAACCTCCAGCTTGGCGATGGCCTTGGGCTTCATCGTCGACATGAAGTGGCGCACGTACAGGACGCGGTTGATGCCGCGGTCGAGCGCATCGCCCGCGGCGCCGAAGTCGAGCGGCGCCGACACCGCCGCGGCCCGCCGCACCAGCGCGCGCGCCCCGTCGCCGCGTTCGCCGAGCCACTTGAGCAGCACGTTGCCGCCGAGCGATACACCCACCGCGCAAAGCGGTCCACCCAGGCGTCTTAGCATCCAATCGATTTCTTCGCTATCGCCGGAGTGGTAGGCGCGCCGCGTGCGGTTGGGTTCGCCCGAGCAGCCGCGGAAGTGCGGCATCGCCAGGCGCCAGCCGCGCCGGAGCGCGTGCGCCGCGATGGAGCGCGCGTAGTGGCTGTCGGAGCCGCCCTCGAGCCCGTGGAACAGCACGAGCTGCCTTTGCGCCCCCGGGTCGCCGCAGAAGTCGACGTCGATGAAGTCGCCGTCGGGCGTGTCCCAGCGCTCGCGTCGTAGGGGCACGCGTGGCGGCGGGAAGAGCGAGGGCGCGATCGTTTGCAGGTGGCCGCCAGGCAGCCACCACGGCGAAGAAAAAGGGGTCAGAGCAATTTTCCGTTAACAAATGAGGGGTCGAGCTGTTTCAGGAAAATTGCTCTGACCCCTTTATCTTTCAATGCAGGAACTTCGGCGGGGCTTCGCGCGGCTCGACCGGGGGCGCCTGCACCGGCGCGGGCGAGGCGTGGTGC
>JBJMWH010000412.1:0-5204 GCA_045810245.1 Burkholderiales bacterium
CAGTGAGGAGGACACGATGACTGTTCTTGGTTCGATCTACGCCGCGCTTCTTTTCGCCGTGGCGCAGCTCGCTTGCGCCCAGGGCTATCCCAGCCAGCCGATTCGCCTGATCGCGCCCTTTCCTCCCGGCGGCAGCGTCGACATCACCGCGCGGCTCATCGCCGAGCCGCTCGGCACGCAGCTCGGCACGCGCATCGTGATCGACAACCGCAGCGGCGCTTCGGGAAACATCGGCATGGAGGCCGCCGCGCGCGCGCCGGCCGACGGCTACACGATCGTGCTCAACACGATTCCGCTGGTTACGAACCAGGCGCTGTTCGACAAGCTCACCTGGGATCCCCTGCGGGATTTCGCGCCGATCGGCATGGTGGCGACCTCGCCGCACGTGCTCGTGGTTCCCAAGCACGTCGCCGCGAGCAGCGTGGCCGAGCTGATCAAGCTGGCGCGCGAGCGCCCGGGGCGGCTCACCTACGCCTCGGCGGGCGTCGGGACAACGTTCCACATCTGCGGCGAGATGTTCAAGGATTCCACCGGCACCTTCATCCTTCACGTCCCGTACCGCGGCGGCGGGCCGGCGCTTCTCGACACGCTCTCGGGGCAGGTCGATCTCAGCTTTCCGACCCTGTCGGCGGCGCTGCCGCATGTAAAGTCCGGCGCGCTGCGCGCCCTCGCCGTCACCGACAGCAAGCGTTCCCCTCTCCTGCCCGACGTGCCCACGCTGCAGGAGGCGGGCGTGAAGGACTTCCAGTTCACGCAATGGCTCGCCCTCCTCGCCCCCGCCAATACGCCGCAGCCAGTCATCGCGCGTGTGAACGGCGCGCTGCGCGAAGCGCTCAAGACCAAGGACGTACACGAGAAATTCGAAGCGCAGGCCTTCGTGCCGTTCCCGACCACGCCGGAGGAGGCGCGCAAGTTCCTCGTGGAGGAAGCCGCGCGCCTCTCGCGGGTGATCAAGGCCCGCGGCATCACCGCGGACTGAAAAGGGGTCGGAGCAATTTTCCTGTAACACGTAAGCTGCGCGTCCTAGGTGTTACAGGAAAATTGCTCTGACCCCTTTTTATTCACTGCGGACTAGATTTGATCGAGATCAAAACGACCGCCACGGCGGCGCGCACGATGGGCTGCAGACAAACCACTATCGGAGCCTCGCCATGTTGCTCATCACGAAGGACGATTTCAGGATCAAAGCCGCAAACTTCGACCTCACCAACGGCGCGAACGTCGTGCGCATCGCCGCCGGGGCGTTCATGTTCCCGCACGTCGCGGGCAAGTTCGCCGCGATCGGCACGCTCACGCTGAAGGCCGGGACGGTGGGCTTTTTCGCCAAGGCCGGGATGACGCCGCCTGAATTCTGGGTTTATCTCGCGGCCGCTTCGGAGCTCATGGTGGGCATCTTCCTGGTGCTCGGCCTGTGCACGCGCTATGCCGCGCTCGGCGCGGCCGCCGTGCTCGGCGTCGCGGTGTATGCCCTGCAGACGGTCAAGGGCTTTTCCGGGTGGACCTGGAATACCGGCGGCTATGAATACCTGGTGTTCTGGGCACTGGTGTGCGCCGCGATCGCGCTCGAGGAGTTCAAGGCGCTGCGCGGCGCCGAGCGGCGCGTGATTTCCGCCCGCGGAACGCCGCGGCTCGCCACCTGAGAGGTCTGCTATGCTCCCGGCCCCAACCGGCCGGGAGTGCATAGTGGATCTCAGACTCGAGCGCAAGAACGTCCTCATCACCGGCGGCAGCAAGGGCCTCGGCCTTGCCTGCGCCAGGGCTTTTCGCGCCGAGGGCGCGCGCGTGGCGATCGTCTCGCGTTCGCAGCAAAATCTGGAAACCGCGAAAAAAACTCTGGTCGATGCCTATACGATCGCCGCGGACCTGACCGACGCGGCGGCGGCGGCGGCGATGGTGGAGCGCGTGGAGAGGGAGTTCGGCCCGCTCGACATCCTCGTCAACTCGGCGGGCGCGGCGAAGCGCACCGACGCCGAGGACCTGACTCCGCAGGCCTGGCGTGCGGGCATGGACGCGAAGTACTTCAGCTATATCCATGTCATTGACCCGGTGGTGAAGCGCATGGCGGCGCGCGGCCGGGGAGCCATCGTGAACATCATCGGCAACGGCGGCAAGCTTCCTGCGCCCACGCACCTTGCGGGCGGCGCGGCGAACGCCGCGCTCATGCTCGCGACCGCCGGCCTCGCCGGCGCGTACGCCAGCAAAGGCGTGCGTGTGGTGGGCCTCAATCCCGGCCTCACCGAGACCGGGCGGGTTGCGGAAGGAATGAAGGCGGAAGCAAAGCGCCAGGGCATCAGCGAGGACGAGGCGCTCAAGCGCGCGACGAAGAATCTGCCGCTCGGGCGCATGCCGCAACCGGAGGAGCTCGCCGACATCGTGCTCTTCGCCGCCTCCGAGCGCGGGCTGCTCCTCAGCGGCGCGAACATCACCGTCGACGCGGCGCACCATCCCACCGTGCTGTAGGCCCGTACGGGCTTCCACGACACCCCCGAATCTTGCATGCGGTGGGGGTTATGGTGCACCTGTCTTTCACCGCCCCGATCGAAGGAGGGCCGCGCCAGGTCAGCGCGGAAGCCTTCGTGCTGCGCGGCGCGCAGCTCGAAAGCCAGCCCGCGGCCGATCCGATCGCCTTCGGCCTGAGCCACGGCTGGGAGCTGGAAAGGGATCGCTTCGCGCGGCTTGAATGTGCCGACCGGGTCCTGTGCCTGTTCGAGGAGGACGGCGCGATCGGCGAGAGGCAGGGCCCGTTCACCGGACTCGCCGTCGTCGACGGGACACTACGCTGCGGTGAGCGCGTCATCGCGACGCTCCGGGGCAGCTACTGGCAGTCGGAAAAAACGCGCCGCGCGTGGCCGCGGGTGCGCGTGGTCGAAGCAAGCGGCTGACGGGTCGGTGCACAGGCGGGCACGCGCATTGCTGCGCCCTGCGTGGCCATGTCCTCGCGTGAGATCCTGCGGAACGATCGCCCTCAGCCGCCCGGTTTCGGCGCGTGAACCGCTGGCTCGAGGGCTTCGAGGAAGCGCCCGATTTCGTCTACCAGGCCTGCATCGACATCGTGCTCACTTATCCGGACGGGGGCGGGCACTAGCGGGGCACCAGCCGGGCAGTTAGCAACAAGAACTGGGCAGTCAAATGGCAAAAAAGTATCAATCGTTTCGCTGCGCGGGCAGAGTGCTCGCCGCCGGCGCCCTCCCTGCACTTTTGCCTTTGAGTGCGCAATATGACGCGGCAAAGTCGCGCCCATGTACTGGCGCTACTGGTCCACGAACCTGTGGCTCAACCTCGGCTGGCAGCTCGCGCACTGGCGCAGGCGGTTCGCCCTGTTCTGGTACGGCGGCGACAAGACGCCGTGGCTGTTCGTTTCGATTGCGCTGTTCGTCGTCGCCGCGCTCGGCTTCGGACTGCGTTCCGCGATCGCCTACCAGGACGAGCGGCGCAAGCGCGTGCGCGAATTTCATCAGCAGAGCCTGACCTGCCTCGCGCGCAACGTCTATTTCGAGGCGCGCGGCGAGCCGATCGAGGGCCAGTTCGCGGTGGCCGAGGTGACCATGAACCGCAGGTCCTCGCGGCGCTTCCCGAACACCGTGTGCGAGGTCGTGTACCAGAAGAACTGGGATTCGGGGCGCGGCCGCTTCGTAGGCGCGTTTTCGTGGACCGAATTCGACGCGCTGCCCGATCCCTCGGGGGCAGAATGGCACCGCGCGCTCGCCATCGCCGAGGCGGTGTACTACCAGCGCTACGCCCCTCAGCTCAAGGGTGCGGTCTATTTCCACGCTACCTACATCAAGCCCGACTGGGCCCCGCAGAAACAGCGTGTTGCGAAAATCGGACGCCACATCTTCTATCGGTAGCCGCGCCACGGGAAAGCCACATTCCGGCAGGTAAAATCCAGCCATGTGGCAGCGCAAAAAGATCCTCCGGACCGCCGGCATCGCCTTCTGCGTTCTGCTGCTCAGCGCCGGCACGTTCACGCTGTACCTGGACCACCGCGTCCGGACCGAGTTCGAGGGTAGGCGCTTCGCGCTGCCGGCGCGAATCTACGCGCGGCCCCTCGAGCTGCACGCGGGACTGCGGCTCGCGCTCCCCGACCTCGAGGACGAGCTGCGGGAGCTCGGCTACAAGGCGTTGATCGAGAAGCCGGACCCCGCGCGCGAGGCCGAGGGCGGCTGGTACGTGCGCAGCGGCGAGCGGCTCGACGTCGGACTGAGGGCGTTCGTGTTCTGGGACGGGCCGCAGCCCACGCGCCAGCTGCGCCTCGCCTTTGATGGCGGCAGCGTGAGCGCGCTCACCGACACCGAAGGCCGGGGGGTGGCGCTCGCGCGCGTCGAGCCGCTGCCGATCGGCGGCATCTATCCCGCTGGAAACGAGGACCGGGTGCTGGTGCGCCTCGCCGAAGTGCCGCCGCATCTCGTGCAGGCGCTGATCGCGACCGAGGACCGCACCTACTTCAGCCACGCCGGCTTCTCGCTGCGAAGCATGGCGCGCGCGGCGCTCAGCGTCGGCTCGAACCGGATGCAGGGCGGCAGCACCATCACCCAGCAGCTGGTGAAGAACTTCTTCCTCACGCCCGAGCGCACGCTGCAGCGCAAGCTCACCGAGCTCGTGATGGCGGTGCTGCTGGAGGTGCACTACGGCAAGGAGGAGATCCTCGAGACCTACCTGAACGAGATCTACCTCGGCCAGGACCGCGACCGCGCGATCCACGGCGTCGGCCTCGCGGCGCAGTACTACTTCGGCAAGGAAGTGCAGCACCTCACGGTCGCCGAGTCGGCGCTGCTCGTCGCGCTGGTGAAAGGTCCCGCGGTATACGACCCTCACCGCCACGCGGCGCGCGCGCTTGAGCGCCGCAACCTCGTGCTGCGCGAGACGCGCGAGCAGAACGCGATCACCATGGAGCAATACGCAGCCGCGCGCGCCGCCGAGCTGGGCGTGTCGCGCAAGCCCGGCTTCGGCACCTCGCCCTACCCGGCGTTCCTCAGCGTGGTCCACCGCCAGCTTCGGCGCGACTACGACGAGGCCGACCTGCGCTCGGAAGGCCTGCGCATCTTCACCACGCTCGATCCGCGCGCGCAGGGCGCCGCAGAGCGCGCTCTGACGAAGCGCCTGGCGCAATTCGACAAGGACAAGCGCTTCGGCCCGCCCGGCCTCGAAGGCGCGGTGGTGATCACCGATCCGCAGAGCGGCGAGATCCAGGCCCTGGTCGGCGG
>JBJMWH010000413.1:0-3022 GCA_045810245.1 Burkholderiales bacterium
AGGATGTGCAGGACCGAATCCGGCGTCGCGCCCTTGCGCGTATCCACCACTTTCCACGCGCCGATCGTGCCGGTATCGCCGGACTGCCCGCCGCCGAGCGGATAGAACACGGTGCGGTCGAGCTCGACCGCGCCTTCGTGCACCGAGACGATGGTCGCCTCGCAGGAGCGCAGGTAGGGGTCTGCGCGGAACAGCAGCTCAGCCAAGCAGCGTCACCAGCGCCACCACGAAAACCACCAGCGAGCCCGCGGCAAAAAACATCAACGTGGTATTGGAGACCGTCGGCATCGCCGCCGTGCTCGCCTCCTTGCCCCCGTGCCCGTGCGCGGGCTCCGGGTGCATGACGACGGTCTGGTCCTCGGGAGAGGACATCCTCTTGTTGAAGTTGCTGAAGAACTCGTCGGCCACCTTCTTCGCCGCCGCGTCGACCAGGCGCGAGCCGATCTGCGCGAGCTTGCCGCCGACGTTCGCCTTCACGTCGTAGGCGAGCCGGGTCGATTCGCCTTGCGGCGACAGGCGCACCTGCGCGCCGCCCTTCGCGAATCCGGCCGCGCCGCCCTGGCCCTCGAAGGAGATCGAATACGAGTTCGGGGGCTGGATGTCGGAAAGCGTGAGCTTGCCCTTGAACTTGGCGCTCACCGGCCCGACGCGCGCGACCATCAGCACCTGGTACTGGTTGTCGCCGATGGGATCGATCGATTCGCAGCCCGGCACGCACTGCTTGAGCATGGCCGGGTCGTTCAACGCGTCCCAGGTCTGCTGCTGGGAGGCCGCAATCATCTGCTCGGCGCTCATCTCCATGCGCGCTTCTCCTGTTGTCTCGTCATCGGTCCGCTCAGCGCCTTGGCCAGGTCGAGCAGGCTGTCGAGATTATGCACCGGCAGAAACAGATCCACGTGTGGCAGCATCGCGCGCACGCCGGCAGGGCGCGCCTCGAACTTTTCGTAGCGCAAGAGCGGGTTCAGCCAGACGAGGTAGCGGCAGGACTTGGCGAGGCGCTCCATCTCGTCGCCGAGGCCCTCGCCGGCCTCGCGGTCGAGCCCGTCGGATACGAGCAGCAGGCAGGCGTTCTGTCCGAGCACCCGCCGGCTCCAGCGCCAATTGAACTCGCGCAGGCTGGCGCCGATGCGGGTACCGCCCGACCAGTCCTTGATCGCCTCGGCCACCCGCGCCATCGCCACGTCCACGTCGCGATGGCGCAGCTGCCGCGTGATGTTCGTGAGGCGCGTGCCGAACACGAACACCGACACGCGGTCGCGGTCGTTGGTGATCGCGTGCAGGAAGTGCAGAAACATGCGCGAGTACGGGTTCATCGACCCCGAGATGTCGCACAGGACGACGAGCGGCGGATGCAGCTCGCGCGGCGCGGCGCGCACCAGCGGGATCAGGTCGCCGCCTTCGCGCAGGCTTTCGCGCAGGCTCCTTCTGAGATCGATGCGGCTGCCCGCGCGATGCGGCCGGAAGCGCCGCGTGCGCACCACCGGCAGCGGCAGGCGCAGCGCGGCGATCAGCTTCTTCGCCTCGGCGAGCTCCGCCGCCGACATGGTGTCGAAGTCCATGCGCTGCAGCACTTCGCGCGAAGAGAACGTGAGCCGCGCCTCGAGCTCGATCTTCTCTTTGGATTCCTGCTGTTCGTTCCTCTGCGAAAACAAGGCGTCGGTGAGGCGCTGGCTCTGCTGCTCCTCGGGCTTGGGGGCCCGGCCGTAGGCCTGCGGCAGGATCAGCTGCATCATCCGCTCGGCGAGCTTCGGGTCGCGCCAGAAGATGCGAAAGGCCTGGTCGAAGATCGGCCGCTGCTCGTTGCGCGAGAGCAGCACCGCCGACATGGTCCAGTACCAGTCTTCGCGCCGCAGCGGGAATTCGCTCGTGCCCGCCATCTCCAGCGCCTTGACGCAGTCCACCACCCGGTCGGGGCCGATGCGCAGGCCTGCGGCTCTGAGGAGCCGGGCGAAGTGCATCACGTTTTCTGCCAGACGACCTTCCCCCGAGCCTACCGGGCGAGCCTCATTCACGCAGCCTTGCCTTTTTCGGCCGCGGGCGCCGCCTCGCGCGCGAGCTTCTCGACGGCGGGCGCCGCCACGACCGCGTGCTCCCGGAAGTAGCGCTCGTGATTGCGCTCGACCTCGGCGAGCCAATAGACGTAGTTCACCATCAGGCCCGCCGAGCGCGCCATGCCTTGTTCTGAGGTGTCGCCCATCCAGTTCAGGCGCTCGAGCGAAGCGCCGTTCCCGAGGTGAAAACGCGCCACCGGATCGAGCGGCTCTTCGCCCTGCTTGGCGTGCAATAGATAGCGGGCACACAGGCGAGTGAGCTGCGCCTGCACCGCGTCCGGCACCTCGCCAAGGTGCCAGGCCGGGTCCTCGATCTTCTTCAGGAGCTCGGGGCTGCCCTGGTCGCCGAGCCAGCGCCGGAATCCCGGCACCGGGGAGAGCGTGGCGAAGCGCCGCAGGTGCGGGAACTCGCGCTTCAGGTCCTCGGCCACCTGCTTGATCAGCTGGTTGCCGAAGGAAATGCCGCGCAGGCCTTCCTGGCAGTTGGTGATCGAGTAGAACATCGCGCAATCGCAGTTGGCGGTGCGCACCGGCGAGCCGATGTCGAGCAGCGGCTGGATGTGCGCGCTCATGCTGCGGGTGAGCGCGACCTCGATGAAGATGATCGGCTCCTCGGGCAGCTGCGGATGGAAGAACGCGAAGCAGCGCCGGTCGGCCTCGAGGCGCCGCTGCAGGTCGCGCCAGCCCTGGATCGCGTGCACCGCCTCGTACTCGATCAGCTTCTCGAGGATGATCGCCGGCGTGCGCCAGTCGATGCGCTCGAGGCGCAGGAAGCCGCGGTTGAACCACGAGCGCAGCACGCGCATGAGGTCGCCGTCGACCGCGCGCCACTCCGGGTGCTGGCGCAGGCCGGCAAGCAGCTGCCGGCGCATCTCGACCAGCGCCGCCGTGCCGCCGAGAGCCATGTTGAGGCGGCGGAACAGCTCGCGCCGCGGCGGCTCGACCGCGCTCTCGAGCTTCAGCAGGTTCTC
>JBJMWH010000414.1:0-9412 GCA_045810245.1 Burkholderiales bacterium
CCTCCTGTGGCTGAACAAGCGGCCGCTGCCGCGGCCAACCCGGCCGTACGCGGCCGACAAGCACCATGTGCTCGATCTTTTCCGCGTGCCCGCGCTGCGCCGGACATTCCTGGTGAGCGGCATGATGGCGATGGGCTGGGACCTTTACGCCTTCCTGATTCCGATCTACAGCGCGCGGCTGGGCCTGAGCGCGGTGACCATCGGCTTCATCATGGCGACCTTCGCGGTGGCCACGTTCGTCGTGCGGCTGGCCATGCCGGTACTCATCCGGCGGGTGCGGCAGTGGCGCATCATCACAGCCTCGCTCGCCGTCGCCGGAATCAGCTACCTGCTGTTTCCGCTGGTGGCGAGCGCGCCGCTGCTCATGGCGATCTCGTTCGTGCTCGGCCTGGGGCTGGGCTGCGCCCAGCCGGTGATCATGTCCCTGCTCTATGAGGCGGCGCCCGAGGGCCGCCAGGGCGAGGCAGTCGGCATCCGCACCACCATGATCAACGCCAGCCAGACGCTGATTCCGCTGAGCTCCGGCGCGCTCTCGCTGGCCGTCGGCATGGCGCCGGTCTTCTGGCTGCTGGCGACGGGCCTGCTCGGCGCGGCGTGGTTTGCCCGCCGCCAGGCTACGGCGCGCGAGCGCAGCCCCCAGACGCCTTAGAATGCGCAGCATGCGACGCGTCACTCTCAGCCAATTCCTGGTCGCGCGACAGCGCGACAAGAACCTCATCAACGCCGACCTGCGGCTGCTGCTCGAGACCATCGCGCGCGCCTGCAAGGCCATCAGCACCCGGGTCAACAAGGGCGCGCTGGCTGACGGCCACGGCAACGCCGGCACGAGCAACATCCAGGGCGAGGTACAGAAGAAGCTGGACGTGCTCTCCAACGAGATCCTGCTCGAGGCGAACGAATGGGGCGGCAACCTCGCGGCGCTCGCGTCCGAGGAGATGGACGATCCGCGCCCGATCCCAACGCACTATCCGCGCGGCGAATACCTTCTGCTGTTCGACCCGCTCGACGGCTCATCCAATATCGACGTCAACATCTCGGTCGGCACCATCTTCTCGGTGCTGCGCTGCCCCAAGCTCGCCGACGGCAAGTACTGCGACCCCGACGAGAAAGCCTTCTTGCAGCCCGGACGCACGCAGGTCGCGGCGGGCTTCGCCGTGTATGGACCGACTACGGTCTTCGTCCTCACGGTGGGCGACGGCGCCCACGGCTTCACCCTCGACCGCGAGAGCTTCACCTTCGTCCTCACGCACCCGAACATCCGCATCCCGCCCGACACGCAGGAATTCGCCATCAACCTGTCGAACCAGCGGCGCTGGGAGCCGCCGGTGCGCCGCTACATCGACGAGTGCCTCGCCGGCAAGGACGGGCCGCGCGGCAAGGACTTCAACATGCGCTGGGTCGCCTCGATGGTGGCCGACGTGTTCCGCGTGCTCTCGCGCGGCGGCATCTTCATGTACCCGCGCGACTCGAAGAACAAGGACGGCCGCCTGCGCCTCATGTACGAGGCCAACCCGATGTCGTTCATCGTCGAGCAGGCCGGCGGCGCGGCCACCGACGGCGTCACGCGCATCCTGGACCTGCAGCCCAAGGGGCTCCACCAGCGCTGCGCGGTGATCCTCGGCTCGAAGAACGAGGTCGAGCGGGTCACGAGCTACCACCGCAAGTAGAACGATTTTCCCCGGGTAGAAAAGCGAAAGGCCCCGTTCCGGGGCCTTTCGTCCTCTCCCAGGTATTCGGTTATTTCAGGTGCCGGCTGACCAGCTTGGTCATCTCGAACATCGAGACCTGGCCCTTGCCGCCGAAAACAGCCTTGAGCTTGTCGTCGGCGTTGATCATGCGCTTGTTCTTCTTGTCCTGGAGGCTGTTGCGCTTGATGTAGCCCCAGATTTTCTTGGTGACCTCGGTGCGCGGCATCGCGCTCGATCCGATCACCGCCGCGAGCGTGCTGCTCGGGGTCATCGGTTTCATGAAGGCTGCATTTGGCTTACGCTTCTTACCGCTCTTCTTCGCCTTCTTTTTCGCCATCTCGATTTCTCCTCTGAACGATTGTCCGTGTGACCGGGTGCGTTGTTGCCGCTACGGGCTAGCGGTGACGAGAAGATGCACGATATGGCGGACCGATGTCAACGATTTTCAGAGGGAAAACGCGCCGCGCTCGCTCTGCTGTTGCGAATCCAGCCACTCCTCGAGCGGCATTTGCATAGAATCGGCGTTCCAATGAACGTCGCCCAGCTACGACAGGAATACATGCGCTCGGGCCTCGCGGAGCAGGACGCGGGCGCGGATCCGCTGCGTCTTTTCAGCGCCTGGCTCGAGGACGCGGTGCGCGCCGCCCTGCCGCTGCCCAACGCGATGACGCTCGCGACGGTGAGCGCCGAGGGCGCGCCCGACGCGCGCATCGTCCTCCTGAAAGGCCTCGAGCGCGGCGGTTTCGCGTTCTACACCAATTACAGCAGCCGTAAGGCGCACCAGATCGAGGCGCGCCCGCTCGCCTGCCTCGTCTTCCAGTGGTCGGAGCTCGAGCGCCAGGTGCGCATCGAGGGCGAGGTGGAAAAGGTCAGCGCGGCCGACTCGGACGCCTACTTCGCTTCCCGCCCGCTCGGGGCGCGCCTCTCTGCATGGGCTTCGGCGCAGAGCGCCCCGGTCGTCTCCCGCAAGGTGCTCGAGGATGCAATGGAGGAGGCGAGGCAGCGCCACGGCGATGCGCCGCCGCGGCCGCCGCATTGGGGCGGCTACCGCGTCATTCCGCGGCGCCTCGAGTTTTGGCAGGGCCGCGCGGACCGCCTGCACGACCGCCTCCTCTATACCGCGAGCGGCGCGGGCTGGAAGATCGAGCGGCTTGCCCCCTGAGATTCTCGCGCTCCTGAGACGCACGGGGCTGTGCGGCCCGGCGGAAACGCCGCGCGCGCAAGCGCTCTCCGGCGGCGTGTCCTCGGACATCTGGCGCGTCGATCTCGAGCGCGGACCGGTGTGCGTGAAGCGCGCGCTGCCGCGCCTGCGGGTCGCGCAGCTCTGGCAAGCGCCGATCGAGAGAAACCGCTATGAATACGAGTGGTTCCGCGCAGCCGGGGCGGCGGCGCCCGAGGCGGTGCCGCGCGTGATCGCGCGCGATGAGGGCGCTTTTGTGATGGAGTACCTCGACTCCGCCGCGTACCCGGTGTGGAAGACGCTGCTGAGCGAGGGGCGCGCCGATGCCGGATTCGCCGCTCAGGTGGGCCGCACGCTCGCGCGCATCCATGCCGGCACCGGCGCACTCGGCGCGGCGTTTGCGACCGACGAAATTTTCTTCGCCATCCGCCTCGAGCCCTATCTCCTCGCCACTGCCGCGCGACATCCGGCGCTGAAGGCCACGCTGGAAGGCCTGGTGGAGAGGACCGCCGGCACCAAGGTCTGCCTGGTGCACGGCGACGTCAGCCCCAAGAACATCCTCGCCGGCCCGCGAGGGCCGGTGTTTCTCGACGCCGAATGCGCGTGGTACGGCGATCCGGCCTTCGACCTCGCCTTCTGCCTCAATCATCTTCTTCTGAAGTGCGTGTGGCTGCCGCAGGCCAAGGCAGGCTTCCTGCGGTGCTTCCAGGCGCTGTCGGAGGCGTACCTCGAGGGGGTCGCTTTCGACGCAGTGGAGACGCGCGCGGCGTCGCTGCTGCCCGCGTTGCTCCTCGCGCGGGTGGACGGGAAGTCGCCGGTCGAATACCTGACGAGCGACGCGCAGCAGGAGCATGTGCGAAGCATCGCGCGGCGCCTGCTGGATAGGCCGGTCTCGAGGCTCGCGGAAGTGGCGGAGGCATGGCAAGGATCGTCGACGTAAGAGCACGCCGGGTGTGGGACTCGCGTGGCCGGCCCACGGTCGAGGCGGAGGTGCTCGTCGGCCGTGGCACCACCGCGCTCGCCGTCGGCCGCGCCATCGCGCCGACGGGCGCGTCCACCGGCTCGGGCGAAGCCAAGGCGCTCGATGCCGCGCAGGCGGTCCAGAACGTCAACACCCGCATCCGTGAGGCGCTGCGCACGATGAGCGTCGCCGACCAGCAGGCGCTCGACCGGCGCATGATCGAGCTCGACGGCACGCCCGACAAGCGCCGGCTCGGCGCCAATGCCATCGTCGCGGTGTCGCTCGCCTGCGCCCACGCCGATGCGGCGGCGCGCAAGCTGCCGTTGTGGAAAAACCTCGCCGGCGAAAGACGTATCGCTCTGCCCGTTCCGCAGATCCAGATCTTCGGCGGCGGCGCCCATGCCGGGGCGCGCGTCGACATCCAGGATTACATGATCATCTGCAACGGGGCCGGCAGCTTCGCCGAGGCGCTCGAGTGGACCGCGCAGGTCTATGCCGCCGCCGGCAAGCGGCTCGCGAAACGCGGCGCCCTGTACGGGGTCGCCGACGAAGGCGGCTACTGGCCGGCCTTCAAGACGAACGAAGAAGGGCTGGCGGAGCTCGTCGGCGCGATCGCCGACGCCGGCCTCGAGCCCGGCACCGACGTCTCGATCGCGCTCGACATCGCGGCCAACCAGCTTTTCCGCTCCGGCAGCTATCAGCTCGCCCTCGAAAAGCGCGCGCTCAGCGCCGAGCAGCTGCACGCGATGCTGTTGCGCTGGATCGAGCGCTACCCGATCGTGTCGATCGAGGACCCCTTCGCCGAGCACCACGCCGACGCGTTGCGCGCCTTCACCAAGGCCGCTTCCGGAGTCCAGGTCGTCGGCGACGACTTCTTCGTGACCTCCGCCGAGCGGGTGCGAAAAGCCGCCGGCGCCTGCAACGCCGTGCTCCTCAAGCCGAACCAGGTCGGCACGGTGAGCGAGACCCTGGCCTGCTGGGATGCCGCGCGCGAGTCCGGCTACCGCGCGATCGTATCGGCGCGCTCGGGCGAGACCGAGGACGTCTCCATCGTGCACCTCGCGGTCGGCTGGGGCGTCCCCCAGCTCAAGGTGGGCAGCTTCTCCCGCTCGGAGCGCATGGCGAAGTGGAACGAGGCCCTGCGCATCGAGGAGGCCCTCGGCGCGAAGGCACTTCCCTACCCGGCCCGCAAGCTCTTTCCCAGCCGTTAGTCAGGTTGCCGAGAGAGGTCTGTAGTAGTTGGTACTACTACTGTTCCCGGCTCGGAACGTCGTCTTAACCCCACATCTTGTCCAAACACACCGTGGAAACCCTACAACGCGGCATGGACGTACCATTGCGCAACGTAACGAACCTACGCGACGGTCTTCCACTGGAGCAAGCCGTCGCCTAGAATCTGTCCGGAAAATCCCTACCGAAAATCACTACGACAAGGTAACGGCTACAGTGGGCAAGCCGGAAGCATTGCCGTCCCGGGCAAAAGCGCAACGGGGCGAAGCGCAGCGCGGCGCGCTACCCAAGGCGCCAAGCGGAATCTCAGGACTCGACGAAATCACCCTTGGCGGTCTGCCGCGGGGGCGGCCCACGCTCGTCTGCGGCGCCGCCGGCTGCGGCAAGACCCTGCTCGCCATGGAATTCCTCCTGCGCGGGGCCGAGCAATACGGCGAGCCGGGCGTCTTCATGGCGTTCGAGGAAACCGAGCAGGACCTTATCCAGAACGTGCGCTCGCTCGGCTTCGACCTCGACAAGATGATCGCCGACAACAAGATCTCGGTCGACTACGTGCGCGTCGAGCGCACCGAGATCGAGGAGACCGGCGAATACGACCTCGAGGGCCTGTTCTTGCGCCTTGGGCTCGCGATCGACGCGGTCGGCGCCAAGCGCGTGGTGCTCGACACGCTGGAGACGCTGTTCGGCGGCTTCACCAACCAGGCGCTGCTGCGCTCCGAGCTGCGGCGCCTTTTCCGCTGGCTGAAGGACAAGGGCGTCACCGCCATCATCACCGGCGAGCGCGGCGAGGGACAGCTCACGCGCCAGGGCCTGGAGGAATACGTCTCCGACTGCGTGATCCTGCTCGACCACCGCGTGCGCGAGCAGGTTTCGACGCGGCGCCTGCGCATCGTCAAGTATCGCGGCAGCACCCACGGCACCAACGAGTACCCGTTCCTCATCGACGAGAACGGCATCCACGTCCTGCCGCTCACCTCGCTGCAGCTGAACCACGCGGCAAGCAGCGAGCGCATCTCGAGCGGCATTCCGCGCCTGGACAGCATGCTCGGCGGCGAGGGCTATTACCGTGGCAGCTCGATCCTGATTTCCGGGACCGCCGGCACCGGCAAGACCAGCTTGTCGGCGCAGTTCGCCCATGCGACCTGCGCGCGCGCGGAGCGCTGCCTGTACCTCGCCTTCGAGGAGTCGCCGGCGCAGCTGGTGCGCAACATGAAGACCATCGGCGTCGACCTCAACCCGTGGATCAAGAAGGGGCTGTTGCGCGTGGAGGCGTCGCGCCCGAGCCTGCTCGGCATGGAGGCGCACCTCGCGCTGATCCACAAGATGGTGAACGAGTTCCAGCCGCAGGTGGTGATCCTCGACCCGATCAGCAATTTCTCCAGCGCCGGCACCGAAGCCGACGCCCAGGCGATGCTGCTGCGACTCATCGACTTCCTGAAGGCGCGCCAGATCACGGCGATGTTCGTCAATCTCACCGCGGGCGGCGATGCATGGGAGCGCACCGACGTCGGCGTGTCTTCGCTGATCGATACCTGGATCCTGCTGCGGGACATCGAGCTCGCCGGCGAGCGCAACCGCGGCATCTATGTCCTCAAGTCGCGCGGCATGAAGCATTCCAACCAGATCCGGGAGTTCGTGATCACCCCCGAGGGCGTCAGGCTCGAGGATGTCTACGTCGGGCCGGAAGGCGTGCTCACGGGCTCCATGCGTGCAGCACAGGAGGAGCGCGAGAAAGCGGCGGCCCTGGCGCGTGCACAGGAGATCGAACGTAAGCAGCGCGAGCTCGCGCGCAAGCGCGCCGCGCTCGAAGCGCAGATCGCGGCGCTGCGCGCCGAGTTCGAGGCAGTCGAAGGGGAATCGAAGGCCGTGGCCGAGCAGGACCGGGCGCGCGAGCAGCAAATCAGCGACAACCGAGCCGCCGCGGCAATTCGCCGCGGCGCAGATGCGGCCAAAAGGAACCGGAAATGAGCACGCCCAAGAACGGCAACTCCGAGCACCCGGGCAGCACGGAAAAGTGGGCGCTGCGCCTGTACACCGCCGGCCAGACGCCGAAGTCGCTCGCTGCGATCAAGAACCTGAAGAAGGTGTGCGAGGAGCACCTCGCCGGGCGCTACGAGATCGAGGTGATCGACCTCTTGAAGAACCCGCGCCTTGCCAAGGACGACCAGATCGTCGCCATCCCGACGCTGGTGCGCAAGCTCCCCGACCCGGTACGCAAGATCATCGGCGACCTCTCCGACACCGAACGCGCGCTGGTCGGGCTGCAGCTCAGGCAACAAAGCTAGGACCGGAAACATGAACCAGGCCATCAACACCTACGAAATCGAAAACCAGATCGAGTCGCTGCGCCAGCAGCTCCAGGAAGCCGAGGAGCTGCGCCATGCCATCAGCCATGGACAGGTCGACGCCTTCGTCGTCGGTGCAACCGACGACAGCAAGCGCGTTCTGATGCTGTCGGGCGCGTATGCCCGCTACCGCCAGCTCGTCGAGGAGATGCAGCAGGGCGCGGTGACCGTGAGCCGCTCGGGCGAGATCATGTTCGCGAACCAGGCGTTCGCCGCCATGCTCGGTCTTGCGCCGATCGACATCTTTCGGGTGCCGCTCGCGCGCTACCTGGCGGCGTCGGATCCTGGCGAGACCACCCTGCTGCTGCAGCCGCATGCGGCCAAGGCCGAGATCAAGGCGACCCTGCGCGCTCCGAGCGGCAGGCAGCGCCCGGTGCGCATCGCGCTCATCAGCGCGAGCGACGAGTTCAACACGCTGCTCGTGACCGAGCGCGACGAAAACGACGACGAGGCCGGCGCGACCGTCGACGCGATCCGCAACGGCTCGGTCGACGCGCTGGTCGTCGGCGGCGAACAGGTGGTGATGCTCGACTCCGCGCAGCGCTTCTACCAGGCGGCGGTCGACCGGATGCAGCAGGGCGTGGTCATCGTCGACGCGAACGACAATATCACCTACGCGAACCAGCGTATGGTCGGCCTTCTCGGGATCCCGCGCGAGCGCCTGCTCGGGACGTCGCTGCGCGGCCGCGCGCGCAATGGCGACGTTGAGAGCCTCGCGTCCGTGCTCCGTACCAGCGCGGGCCATGGCTCGAGCGCCCAAGCCGAAGTACGCCTGCGCCGTGCCGACAACGAATACGTCAGCACGCTCATCACCGTTACGGCGATCGCCGATTCGCAGAAGATGTGCCTGGTGAGCGACTTGAGCCTGCAGAAACGCCACGAGGCCACCGACGAGCGCACGCGCAAGTTCCTCGGCATGATGGCGCACGAGTTCCGCAACATCCTCGGCCCCATCCGCAACTCGGTCGAGACGCTCAAGCTGCGCGCGGACCTCGACGACGAGTGCCGCAAGCTGGTCGACGTGGTCGACCGCCAGAGCGCGCGCCTGGTCGGCCTGGTCGACGACCTGCGCAGCATCAATCCGAAGGAATAGCCTTTCCGAGCAGGCTTTCGAGGAAGGGCACGTCCACCGGCTTCAGCAGGTAGTAGTCGATTCCTGCTGCCTGCGAGCGCTCGCGATCCCCTTCCTCGCCGCGTCCCGTGACGGCGATGATCTTGAGCGCGGCCAATCCGGGCTCGCGCCTGAGCGCCTCGGCGACCTGGAAGCCGTCGGATCCGGGCAACCCGATATCCAGGAGAACGAAATCCGGCCTGATGCTGCGCGCCATGAAGAGCGCCGAGTTGCCGTCTCTGGCGACTTTCACATCGTGTCCCAGCAATGCAATCAACCTCGATAGCGAGACCGCGGCATCCAGGTTGTCGTCGACGACCAATATCCGACGTTTCGTTGCAGGTACCGGCATAAGCACCTCCATGCCGGTACGGGTATCAATTCCGAGGCCCGAGTCACCGATCGGCCACAGCCAACCTGACGAACCGATTTTCCCCGGTCGAATTAAGCACCTGCGCCTGTAGCGGCGATCAGTCCATCGGCCGTAAGCCGATAGATCCTGTCGCATCCGGACGCCGCTTCGACGGAATGCGTGGCGAGGATCGCCGCGGCGCCGTTGGTCTTCACTTCCTTCCTGAAGAGATCGAGCACCTGCCGCGCGTTCTCCGGATCGAGATTGCCGGTGGGCTCGTCGGCGAGCACGAGCTTCGGATCGCCGACGAGCGCGCGCGCAATCGCGACGCGCTGCAGTTCGCCGCCGGAGAGCTCGCGCGGCGGACTTGCTTCGCGACCTTTCAGGCCGACCGCCGCGATCATCTGCCGCGCCTTTTCCCTCGACGCGGTTCCCCGGAGCAGCAACGGCAGCGCGACGTTCTCCTCGACGCTGAGGTGGGGGAGCACGTGGAAGGCCTGGAACACGAACCCGAAGTACTCGCGCCTCAGCAGCGACAACTCATC
>JBJMWH010000415.1:0-3847 GCA_045810245.1 Burkholderiales bacterium
GAGACGGCCGGACGCTGGGCACTGCTTACCGCCGAGAAGGCCGACGACGTCGAAGCCGTTGCCCGCACGCTGCTCAAGCGCTATGGCGTGGTGTTCCGCTCCCTTCTGCAGCGCGAATCGAACCTGCCACCGTGGCGCGACCTCGTGCGCGTGTATAGGCGCCTGGAAGCGCGCGGCGAGATCCGCGGCGGACGCTTCGTCGCCGGCTTCGGCGGCGAGCAGTTCGCAGCGCCCGACGCGGTCGGCCGGTTGCGGGCGGTGCGCAAGATGGCCGCGCTCGACGAGCTCGTCGTGCTGAGCGCGGCCGATCCGCTCAACCTCGTCGGGATCCTCACACCGCCTGCGCGCATCGCTTCGATTTACAGCAACCGGATCCTGCTCAAGGACGGTATGCCGATCGCCGCGCTGGAGGGCGGAGAGGTGCGCCGCCTCGCCGAGTCCTCCTTGGACGACGATCACCTGAGAAGCCTGCTGGTGCGGCGTTCCCTGCGCGCTGCGCTCACGCCGCACCTGCGTCTGCCGACCGCACGCGAGGCCCGGGCGCTCGCCCGCGCGGTGCATTGAGGCGTGCGCTGCTCGCCCTGGCGGCTGGCATGGCGGTGGGCGTGGCGGTGGGGTGTGTGAGCTCGAACGACGGCCACTTCCGCAACAACTATCCGCATCCGGAGAAGACCGGCTTCTGGAAGTGGAAGTGGGATCAGTGGCGCGACGGCTTGCCGCGCCGGCCCGAGCGTGGATACCGCTTCGAAACCGTGCAGAGCGATTTTTCGCCGGCGTTGAACCCATCGGTGACCTGGATTGGGCATGCCACGGTGCTGGTGCGCGTGGGCGGGCTCAGCGTTCTCACCGACCCGCAGTTCTCGGAGCGCGCCTCGCCGTTGAGCTTCGCCGGCCCGCGGCGCGTGGTGCCGCCTGCCCCGGGTCTGAACGAGCTGCCGCACATCGATGCGGTCGTGATCTCCCACAATCATTACGACCACCTCGATCTCGACAGCGTGAAGAAGCTCGCGGCGCAGTCCGGAGGCTCGCCGCGCTTCTTCGTGCCGCTCGGGCTCAAGGATTGGTTCACGCGCCGGGGGATCGAGGACGCGATCGAGCTCGGCTGGTGGCAGAGCGTGACCTTCAACGGAATCGAGGTGCATTTCGTTCCGGTGCAGCACTGGTCCAAGCGCACGCTCACGGACGAGAACCGAACGCTCTGGGGCGGCTGGGTGCTGCGCCATCCCGAGCTCTCGTTCTTCTTCGCCGGCGACGCCGGCTATTCGAAGGATTTCGCCGACATCGGCGCGCGCTTCGGCGGCTTCGACCTCGCCGCGTTTCCGATCGGCGCCTACGAGCCGCGCTGGTTCATGAAGATCATGCACATGGACCCCGCCGAGGCGGTGCAGGCGCACAAGGACGTGAACGCACGCCGGTCGCTCGCGATCCATTGGGGCACGTTCGACGGGCTGACCGACGAGAGCCTCTACGAGCCGCCGCAACGGCTCGACGAGGCGCGGCGCAAGGCGGGCCTGCGCGAGGACCAGTTCTTCGTCCTGAAGCACGGCGAAACCCGCTCGCTCGCGCGCCAATGAAGTCCAGCAAGCAATGGTTGCAGCGGCACGTGACCGATCCGTACGTGCGCCAGGCGAGGGCGCAGGGCTACCGTTCGCGCTCCGCCTTCAAGCTGCTGCAGATCGACGCCAAGGAGAAAATCCTGCGACCCGGTCAGCTGGTGGTGGACCTCGGCGCCGCGCCAGGCGGCTGGTCGCAGGTCGCGGCCGACAAGGTGAAACCCTCGGGCCGCGTCATTGCGATTGATCTTCTGCCGATCGCCCCCATCTCGGGCGTGACGCTCCTCAAGGGCGATTTTCGCTCGCAGAGCCTGCACCTGGCCTTGGCAGACGCGAAGGCGGACGTAGTTCTTTCGGACCTGTCGCCGAATTTGTCGGGCATAGGTAACGTGGATCAGGCGCGCGCGCTCGAATTGACGGCGGCCGCGATCGATTTTTGCTCCAGGTCGCTCAAGCCCCAGGGCGTGTTTCTCCTGAAGGCGTTTCATGGCGACGCGTTCAAGGAAGTGTTGGCGCGGCTGCGGGCCACATTTGAGAAGGTAAAAGTCGTAAAACCCCTCGCTTCCAGGGGTGAATCTGCGGAAACTTATGTGCTTGCGCGCAGTATTTCGGGATAGCCCCGGGCAGTGCGGGCGTGTACGATGGACCTAGCTGCCGCGGCGCGGCACAAGAGGAGCAAAGTCATTGAACAATATGCTTAAGAACCTGGTCATCTGGCTCGTCATCGGGCTGGTTCTGATGACCGTGTTCAACCAGTTCAATACCCGCCAATCGGCGCAGGCGCCGATGGAGTACTCCCAGTTCCTGGAGGAAGTGAAGGCGGGCCGCATCGCCAAGGTCACCATCGAGGGCCGCCAGCTCAAGGCGACCACCGCCGAGGGCAAGCGCGTCACGAGCTACTCGCCCGGGGACATCTGGCTGGTCTCGGACCTGCTGAAATACGGCGTCAAGGTCGAGGCCAAGCCCGAGGAGGAGCCCTCGCTCCTCATGAATATCTTCGTCTCGTGGTTCCCGATGCTGCTGCTCATCGGGGTGTGGATCTTCTTCATGCGCCAGATGCAGGGCGGGGGGCGCGGCGGCGCGTTCTCGTTCGGCAAGTCGCGCGCGCGCATGCTGGACGAATCGACCAATACGGTCACCTTCGCCGACGTCGCCGGCTGCGAAGAGGCCAAGGAGGAAGTGGCCGAGCTGGTGGACTTCCTGCGCGACCCGTCCAAGTTCCAGAAGCTCGGCGGGCGCATCCCGCGAGGCGTGCTGATGGTGGGTTCCCCCGGTACGGGGAAGACCCTGCTCGCCCGCGCCATCGCGGGTGAAGCGAAGGTGCCGTTCTTCTCCATCTCGGGCTCCGACTTCGTCGAGATGTTCGTCGGCGTGGGTGCGGCGCGCGTCCGGGACATGTTCGAGCAGGCGAAGAAGCACGCGCCCTGCATCGTGTTCATCGACGAGATCGACGCGGTCGGCCGCCAGCGCGGCGCGGGCCTCGGCGGCGGCAACGACGAGCGCGAGCAGACGCTGAACCAGCTGCTCGTCGAAATGGACGGCTTCGAGGCCACGATGGGCGTCATCGTCATCGCCGCCACCAACCGGCCCGACGTGCTCGACCCGGCGCTTTTGCGTCCGGGCCGCTTCGACCGCCAGGTCGTGGTTCCCCTTCCCGACATAAGAGGGAGAGAGGAAATCCTCAAAGTCCATATGCGCAAGGTGCCGCTCGCGCCGGACGTCAAGCCCGACATCATCGCGCGCGGCACGCCCGGCTTCAGCGGCGCGGACCTCGCCAACCTGGTGAACGAGGCGGCGCTGTTCGCGGCGCGCGGCAACAAGCGCCTGGTCGACATGGACGACTTCGAGCGCGCCAAGGACAAGATCATCATGGGCGCCGAGCGCCGCTCGATGGTCATGCCCGAGGAAGAGCGCCGCAACACCGCCTACCACGAGTCCGGCCACGCGATCGTCGCGCGCCTGCTGCCGAAGACCGATCCGGTGCACAAGGTGACGATCATTCCGCGCGGCCGCGCGCTCGGCGTGACGATGCAGCTGCCGACCGAGGACCGCTACAGCCAGGACCGCGAGCGGCTGCTCTCCATGGTCGCTGTGCTGTTCGGCGGCCGCATCGCCGAAGAGCTGTTCATGAACCAGATGACCACCGGCGCCTCGAACGACTTCGAGCGTGCCACGGAGCTCGCGCGGCGCATGGTGACGCAGTGGGGCATGTCCGACGAGCTCGGCACCATGGTCTACGGCGAGAACGAGGGCGAGATCTTCCTCGGCCGCTCGATCCAGACGCACAAGAACGT
>JBJMWH010000416.1:0-11671 GCA_045810245.1 Burkholderiales bacterium
CGCGCCGACGCGACGCTGTTCGCCATCTCGCTATCGCAAGTGGGCGAATTCGCCTTCGTCCTCTTCGCCGCCGCCGCATCCGTTCTTCCCGGGGAAACCCTCAAGGTACTGAACGCCTCGGTCGCCGTGACCATGGTGACGACGCCGCTCCTGGTCATGCTCTACGAGCGCGTCCTCGCGCCGCGCTTCGCCGGCGGCCCGACGCGGGAGACCGACGTGGTCGACCAGGCGCATCCGGTGATCGTCGCGGGCTTCGGCCGCTTCGGCCAGGTGGTCGCGCGCGTCCTGAACGGCATGCGCATCAACGCCACGCTGATCGACCACGACCCCAACCAGATCGAGCTTGTACGGCGCTTCGGCTCGAAGGCGTACTACGGCGACGCGACGCGCATCGATGTGCTGGAGAAGGCCGGCGCGGCGCACGCTCGGCTGCTGGTGGTGGCGATCGACGATCCGGACGCAGCCATGCGCACGGTGCGCCGCGCACGGCAGAACTTCCCCAACCTGAGGCTCGTCGTGCGCGCCCACAGCCGCACAGATGCCTTCGACTACCTGGAGCTCGGCGTGCCGGCGATCCGCGAGACCTTCGGCTCGGCGCTCGACGCGGCCGAAGAGGCCTTGCGGCTACTCGACTTCGGGCCGCAGGCCGCGCGCCGCGTGATCCAGCGCTTCCGGCGGCATGATGAGGAAATGCTGTTGCGGCAGATGGCGGTGCGGCACGAAGAGACGCAGGTCATGGCGCTCAATCAGCAGGGCCGCCGAGATCTGGAGCAGCTGCTTACGAGCGAGCTACTTCCGAAGATTGACCAGGACGATGCCGCCGCCGACGAGCAGCGCCGCAAGGACAAAGCGCGCGCTCAGTGATTCGGACAGCAGCAGCACGCCGGAGAGCACGCCGAACATCGGCGTGAGGAACGACATCACGCTCAAGCGCGCCGCCAGGTAGCGCGACAGTAGCCAGAACCACGCAAGGTAGCTGGCAAAGCCAACGAGCACCGTCTGGTAGACGAGGCTGGCGACGGCCAGAGCGCTGAGCGAGATCACGCCCGGTTCGTTCAATGCCTTTGAGCACAAGAACAGGACCAGCGCCGAAACTGCGAGTTGATAGAAAAGCGTCTTCGCCGGCTGTGCGCTCGCGAGCTTCGTCGTGCGGATGAGCACGGTCGTCGCGGCCCACAGCAGCGCGGCGATGAGCCCGCAGAGGTCACCGACCCACGTCGCCTTCGCCGACGAGAATCCTTCGGAAAACGCCAGCACCAGGCCGGCAAAGGAAACGAACACGCCGGCCCACTGCACCGGCGCGAGGCGCTCGCCGCGCACGAAAAAGTGCACGCCGAGCGCGGTGAGCGGCGGCGCGAGGTACACGAACACCGTCATGCGCGATACGTTCGTGTGGGCGAGGCCGCCGTAGATGAGGGCGAACTCGAAGCCGAATAGAAGGCCTGCGCCGATTCCCGCCCATAGCGTGCCGTCGCGCGCGAAGAGCGGGATGCCGCGATAAGCGCCCCATAGGAGCACTAGCGCAGTGGCGGCGACCGAGCGGATCGCCGCTTGCATCAGCAGCGATATTTCCGGCGCCGTGATCTTGATCGCCGCCTGCTGGAAACCCCATAGCGCGGCGAGCAGCAACATCGCGCCATAAGCGGTCGCATCGAGCGGTTTTCGCTGTTGACTCACGGGGCGCATTCTGGCGTAACATGGATTCATGAAGCCGAAAAAAGCCGCACCCATTTCGCGCGAGCAGGTGCCCGCCGGCAGCGTCTTCGAGCGGCCGGACGGCTTTTACTGGAAGGACGGCGCCGAGTCGGAGGAGTCCGGCCCGTTCCCGACGCGCGCCGAGGCCGAGGAGGCCATGCAGGCGAGCGAAGCCGGCCTCGAGCCCGGCGAGACGCTGCAGGAAGCGGAATCGGAGCTGGGCATTGCGGAATGGATCGATCCCGATACGGGCGGTCCTGCCGAGGACTCGGTTCCGCGCATCGAAGACCACTGACCTACTAAGCGCGCTCTACTTCGGCGCGACTTCCGAAAGCAGGTCGTTCAGCGTGCCCGGATCGACGGGCTTGGTGAGGTGAAAGTCGAAGCCGGCTTCCATCGCGCGGCGCCGGTCGCCTTCCTGGCCCCAGCCGGTGAGCGCGATGAGCTTTACGCCGTCGCCGCGGCTTTCGCGGATGGAACGCGCCACCTCGAAGCCGTTCGCGCCCGGCATGCCGATGTCGAGCACTGCCACCTTCGGGCGGAACGCGCCATCCAGCCGGATAGCCGCCGTGCCGTCGTAGGCGACCTCGACCTGGTAGCCGTAGAGCGAGAGGATGCGCTGCAGCGAGTCGGCCGCATCGCGGTTGTCGTCGGCGACGAGCACTTTCACGCCGGCGATGGGTGCCTGCGGCTTCGCCTGCGCCGCGGGCTTCGCTTCCTCAAACGGATCGGTGCGTTTCGGCAGCGGCAGGCGCACGATGAATTCGGCGCCCTGCCCCGGGCCGCGGCTACGCGCCTCGACGCTTCCGCCGTGCAGCGCCACGATTCCCTGCACCAGCGAGAGGCCGATGCCCAGGCCGCCGTGCGAGCGCTCGTTCGAGCGCGTGAGCTGCGAGAAAGGCTCGAACAGCCGGTCGGCGACTTCGGGCCGGAAGCCGATGCCGTTGTCCTGTACGGATACCGCGACCTCCTCCTGGTCCACTTGCGCCGTGAGCGCGATCTCGCCGTGGCGCTCGGTGTAGCGCGCGGCGTTGTTGAGGAGGTTCGAGAACACCTGCGCGAGCCGGGCCGGATCGGCCTCGACCGTGACGCGCTCGCTCGGCAGCAGCACCGACAGGCTGTGGCCCGCGGCGTTGATGTAAGGGCGGCTCGTCTCGAGCGCCATGTCGATCGCGCGCTCGAGCGGCAGGCGCTCCTTGCGGATGAGGAGCTTTCCGCCCGCGATGCGCGCGATGTCCAGCAGGTCGTCGATGAGGCGCGACATCTGGTCGACCTGGCGCTCGATCACTTCCCGGCTCCATGACAGCTCGGGGTCGAGCGCGTCCTTCTTGCCGAGGATGGCGACCGCGTTGCGGATCGGCGCGAGCGGATTGCGCAGCTCGTGGGCGAGCGTGGCGAGGAACTCGTCCTTGCGCCGCTCGGCCTGCCGCAGCGTCTCCTCCATGAGCTTGCGGTCGTGGATGTCGGCGCCGACCGCGATCCAGCCCGTGCCGTCGCGCGTCCGCGCGTAGAGGTTGCGCACCCAGCGCTCGCCCAGCCCGGTGTGGCGCGTGAGGCGCTCGTACTCCACCTGCTCGCCGGCGAGCACGCGCTCGATGTACGGGCGGATGGCCTCGAGGCTGTCGGCACCAATCACCTCGGCGATCGGGCGACCGACGAGCTCCCGCGGCGTGGTGCCGACCCATTCCGCGTAGCAGCGGTTGACCCACACGTAGCGCAGGTCGCGGCTGCACAGCGCGACCGCGGCCGGCATGCCGTCGGCGACGAGCTGGAGCTGCTCGCGGGCGCTGCTCAGGGCGGCCTCGGCTTCCTTGCGGCTCTGCACGTCCGAGACCACCGCCACCAGGCCGTTGGGCACCCCGCGCTCGTCGCGTGTGGGCTCGATCACGGAATAAATCCAGCGCTCGCCGGCGGCAAAGTGCGCCCGGCGCTCGTACTCCACACGCTCGCCTCGCAGGGCGCGCTCGACGTGCGGGCGCAGGTCGAGCCAGTCGCGCTCGTCGATCACCTCTGCGACCGGCCGTCCAATGACCTGCTCCGGCGGCTTTCCGATCCATGAAGCGAAGACCCGGTTCACCCATACGTAGCGCAGATCGGCCGACACGCGTACCACGCCTGCGGACATCGTGTCGGTCACGATGCGCAGGTCTTCGCGCTGCCGGCGCAGCTCCTCGGCGGCGCGCGCCTCCTGCGTCACATCCATGCTCACGATGCCGATGAGGAGCCGCCCGCCGGCGTCGCGCAGCGGGAACTTGGTGCTGTGGAACTGCCGCTCGCCGATCTTCAGGTCGAACTCGCCGGGCGCCTGCGTCTCGAGCATCCTCGCATCGTGGGCGCGCACCTCGCGCGCCGCTTGCTGCGGCAGCAGCTCGTCGTCGGTCTTGCCCTGCCATTCGGGCGCGCCGACGATGCCCTGCGCCGCCGCATTCATGTACACGTAGCGCCCGGCTTCGTCCTTGATGAACACCGCTGCCGGCGCGTTCTCCATGAAGCGACGGAATTTCTCCTCGCTTGCCTCGGCCCGCCGGCGCGCGGCGTGCATCGCGACACCCATGCCGACGATGAGCGCGAAGAGCACCGCATCGACGACCAACAGGTAAGACTGGGCGCTGGCGAGCCACGGGTCGAGCGCGAAGCGCAGCCCCACGGCCGCCGCTACCGCTACAAGCGCGATGACCCAGCGCACTCCCGCCTCCGCCGAAAAGGGCAGATCTTAGACCGCTGCGCCGGAAGACGATGTCATCGCTTCCGCTACAAGACCTTTGCGGAGGCTGGCGCCCTGACGCAGAAGCTCGCGCTGCACGGCGCGCACCGGAACATCGCGCGGCCGGCTGCCCGCGTGCGCAGCGAGGGCCGCGCAGATGCCGGCGGCCTGGCCCGTCGCCATCACGATGGGCATCACCCGGTAGGAAGAATGCGCCTCGTGGCTGCCGGAAATGCAGCGGCCGGCCACGATCACGCGGTCGGTGTTCTTGGGCAAGAGGCAGCGCAGCGGGATGTCGTAGGCCTCGCCCGCCGGCAGGCGCTTCAGCACCGTGCCGCTTCCTTTCGGGTTGTGGATGTCGACCGGGTAGGCGCCGCGCGCGATCGCATCGTCGAATTTGCGCGCGCCGAGGACGTCGTCCACGTCGAGACGGTATTCGCCCATCACGCGCCGCGTCTCGCGCACCCCGATCTGAACGCCGCTCTGCACCACGTAGGAAGCCTCGAATCCAGGGACGTAGCGGCGCAGGAATGCCTCGATCTGGCGCATCTGGCGCCGGCTGCACCACTCGGCGTAGCTCAGGTCCCAGACGTCGGTGCCGAGAACCCGCGTCACGCGGGTGCTGTTCACGCTGACCTCGTTCTCGTGCGGCGTGGCGAAGAAGAGCATGTCCTCGCGCGGCAGGTCGAGGTTGCCCTCCTCGGTGGCGCGGCGCACGAGCGCCCACAAGCCGTGCACGCCGCGCCATTCCTTCGGGTTCTCGCGCACGTAGGCGTCGAACACGGCGCGCCGGAAGTCGGTGACGCGGAACATGAGCGTCATCGGCTGCGCGAGGCCGTCGGCGCGGCCGATCTCGCAGGGCGCGCCGGCCTGGATCGCGACGTCGCCATCGCCGCTGCAGTCGACGATCACCTTCGCGCGGATCGCGAGCGGACCCGACTTGGTCTCGAAGACCACGCCTGCGTTCCCGGGAAGAACGCCGCTTGCGAACGCGTGGAAGAGAAAATGCACGCCCGCCTCGTCGAGGAGCTCGAGCGCAATCAGCTTGAACCACTCGGGATCGAACGGCACGGTGTAGCCGGTCGCGAGCGATGGCGAGATCGCCCCGCCCGCGCTCACCAGGCGTTCGAGCAGGCGACGCAGCACGCCGGCGACCACCGGCTCGCCCGGACCGTGGTCGGTCGGCAGGAGCGTGGTGGCGCCCTTCTTTTCAGTCGTGGGAAGCTGGGTGTGGAACGACATGAGCGGCATGACGAGCGCCGCGGTGGCATTGCCGCCGAGAAAGCCGTAGCGCTCCGCGAGGACAACCCGGGCGCCCGCGTCGGCGGCGGCGACCGCCGCGCCGAGACCCGCCGGCCCGCCGCCGACCACCAGCACGTCGGTGTCTGCCGCGAGCAGCGCCTGCCGCGGTGGCAGCTGCAGCCGGACCGCATCGTCAGGCCGCTTTAACGCTGGCAATCGAAAGCTTCTCCTTGTTGAGCAGCTCGAGCAGGATGGAATGGGTCTGCTGCGCGCGCTTCTGCAGCGGCGCCACGGCCTTCGCGAGATTGAGCTTCATCTGCCTGCGCCGGTCCCAGGCATCGTCGAGGTGGGCGATCAGCCGTCCGGGGTTGACGAGCTTGTAGGGTGGCGTCGGCACCTTCAGGTCCTCCAGCAGGCCGGTCACCTTGCCCGCGTAGGGCAGCGCGACGAAGGGCACGCCGCGCAGCGCCGCGAAGATCAGGAAGTGCAGCCGCATGCCGAGCACGAAGCTGAACTTGCTCATGAGCGACAGGAGCTGGCCGGAGGTGTATTCGCCTTTCAGCACGGTCGCGCGCTGGGCGCGCAGCATGAGCGCGATCACCGCGTGGCTGTGCTGCGAGTCGAGGACCGAGCGCTCCATCGGCACGAACACGATGTCCGCGTCGTAGCGGTCGACCATGAAATCGGCGGCGTTTGCGAGCAGCGCGTGGTACTCCTTCGGATCGATATCGGGCGCAGCGACCCCGGGCTCGCGCACGGACATACCGATCAGGCGCCGCCGGCCCTCGAGGCCTTCGCCCCTCAGCACGCCCCGCGGCAGCGGCTCGGGCTTGAGCAGCAGCGCCGGGTCGGCGGTGACGATGATCTCGCGGTGCACGCCCGCCTCCTCGAGCACCTGCTGCGCGGCGCGCTCGCGCACCGTGACCACGTCGACCTGCTCGAGCACTTCGCGCACCACCGTCTGCGCGCCGGCGTGGGCGAGAGGGCCCGCGCCGACCGCGTAAAGCATCACCGGGACGCCCTTCTCCTTCGCGATTTGGGCCTCGCGCAGGTATATTCGCGCCTCCGCGTCGAACAGGATGCCGCCGCCTCCGATGATGAGGAGGTCGAGCCGCTCGACCTCAGGAGCAGCCTCGGCGCGCGACATCTTGCGCACCGGTACCGCGCGCTCCACGCCATGCCGGCGCTTCGTGTCCTCGGGATCGCGCGAGAACACCGTGATTTCGACCGGCAGGTCGCGGCGCAGCTGCGCCACCATCGAGTGCAGGATCGCCTCGTCGCCCAGATTGAGCCCGCCGTACGAGCCGGAAATGCCGACGCGGTACACGTCCTTGGCCATAGGGTGGCGGCAAGCAAAAAGGAAGCCCGAATCAGCGTCTCCGGTGCCGACCGGACCCCTGGGATCCTCCCGGGCACGGCCATTGCTGCCATGCAAAAGGCGGGAAGGAAGTGAGGCAATGAACATTCGCAACGTCTATACGGAAACCCTGGTATGCGCTGCCGCCACGGTCGGCGGCACGGCCCGGCTGGCGGAGTTTCTCAAGGTTCCCAAGGGGCGCCTTGCCAGTTGGCTCGCCGGCGAAGAGCCGCCGCCACAGGAGGTGTTTCTCGACGCGCTCGACGTGATCGCCGACGGGCCCTATGCGAGTCCGCAGCGCCGCCGCCCCCGGGTCGCGATCCTCCAGCCGAACGGCCGCAACTAGGCGGCCGCGGCGGCGCGCGCCGGCTGCACCGGCGCTTCGTGGATCGGCAGATTGACCAGCGCGGCGAAGGTGGCGAGCGCGATGTCCGCGTACCACATCCACTGATAGCTGCCCAGGCGCGTGATCGCGATCCCGCCGAGCCAGGCGCCGAAAAAGGCGCCGACCTGATGCGAGAGCAGCGTGAGCCCGAAGAGCGTGGCGAGATAGCGGATGCCGAAGAGCTTGCCGACGATCGCCGCGGTGGGCGGCACGGTCGAGAGCCACGTGAGGCCGAGCCCGAAGGCGAAGAAGTAGAAGGTCGCCGGGGTTTTCGGGGCCGCGAGGTAAAGCAGGATCAGCACAGCGCGCGAGCCGTACATCAAGGCGAGCGCAAGCTTGCTGCGATAGCGCGAAACCGCGGCGCCGGCGAGCAGGCTGCCCGCGATGTTCGCGAGGCCGATGATGGCGAGCGACCAGCTCGCCACGGTCGGCGGCAGGCCGCAAAGATCCACCTCGCCTGGAAGATGCGTCACCAGGAACGCGATGTGGAAGCCGCAGGTGAAGAACCCGGCGTGGAGCAGGAGATAGCTGCGATCGCGCAGCGCCCCGCGCACCGCGCTCCACGCGCCTTCGCCGCCTTTGTGGGGCGCCGGGCCGCCCTGCGCCACCAGCCCCACGAGGGGCAGCGCGGCGAGCATCGCCAGCGCGAGGCCCCACATGGCGCCGGCCCATCCGAGGCCCTGAATCAGCTTCTGGACGATCGGCGCGAAGACGAACTGGCCGAATGAACCGCCCGCGTTGATCACCCCAGAGGCGGTGCCGCGCGCCTGAGGCGGCAGGCGCTGCGCGGCCGCGCCGAGAAGCACCGAGAAGCTGGCCGAGCCCGAGCCGATGGCGGTCAGGAATCCGAGCACGAGCACCAGACCGAGGCCGGAGCTCATGAAGGGCGTGAGCGCCGTGCCAGCGGCGAGCACGACGAGGCCCCACACGAGCACCAGCCGCGGCCCGTGGCGGTCGGCGAGCGCGCCGGCGAGGGGCTGCACCGCGCCCCAGACGAACTGGGCGATGGCCAAGGCGAAGCTGATGGTGACGACGCCGAGGCCGGTCGAGCTGTTGATCGGGGAGACGAAGAGGCCGAGCGTGTTGCGCGCGCCCATCGTCACCATGAGGACGGCGGCCGCAGCGAACGTGACGACCACCGCAGGTCTGCTCCAGCCTGTCATGGGACCGGATTAGACCCCGGTCCGCCGCTGACGGCTACAACTGTAACTACATAGCGCGCTGGTAGCCGCCGCTCTTGCCGTTGAAGCGCTCGGGCTTGGCCCAGGTGAGCTTTTGCGTCTCGACGCAGTTGATGCGCACCCGACGGTTCGCCATGTCGTGGCGGATGACCTCGATGGTGCGCTGCACGCGGGTATCGACTTCCTTCCACTTCGAACCGACCGGGGGATATGTGGATTTCATATGTTGGATGTTAAAGGGAGATTCTTACCGGTGCCCGCGCGATTTCGCAAGGGGGACGAAGTCGATCTAGAACAAGCCCGCGGATGCGCCTAGACCCGTTTCGCGTTCTTCCTCTTGGACCCCGAGCGCTGCGAATGGGCGCCGCCGGGTGCGGTGATGTCGGCGACGGCGTGACCGGTCGAGGCGGCGTTCTCGGACTTGGCCAGGTCGCCGATGGAAACGATGCCCACCAGCCGCTTCTCGCGGTCGACCACCGGCAGGCGCCGCACCTTCACGTCGCTCATGTTCTGCGCGATGTCGTCGACATCCTGATCGTCGAAGCAGTAGAGCACTTCCTCGCTCATGACCTCGCGCACCTTCGTCGTCGGCGGCTTGTGCTCCGCCACGGCGCGCACCGCGATGTCGCGGTCGGTGATCATCCCGACCAGGCGGTCGTCCTCGCCCACGGGAAGCGCGCCGGCGTCGATTTCGGCCATCAGCCGCGCGGCCTCCGAGATCGTCTGCTCCGGGCTGACCAGACGGACTCCGGGCGTCATGACTTCGCTCACTCTCATGTGGGTCTCCTCGGGAAAGGAGGTTTGACCGGCGGCGGGCCTCGATGTTCTTCGATTGCAGAAGTCCGGCCGGCACGCGCGTTGCAATGGCTTGTGCCCGGGCGCGCCATATTTGAGCGGCGCGGCGCCTGCGGGCGGCCATAGTCGGACGCGACACTGTCGGCTCCCACCACCACCAACAGGAGTTGTCCATGTCCGCCCGGCCTTTCGTCTTTGCCGTCATTGCCACGTTGTCCATTGCGCCGGCTCGCGCCGAAGAGGCGGCAGGCTATCTCGTCGCCGCGAGCGACGGCACGCCCGTCACTACCGCCTCCGGCGCCTGCGTGCGCACCGGTCAGTGGACCACCGGTACGCGCTACCGCAGCTGCGAGCCGTTTCCCACCGCGAAGCTCGTTCCCGCTGCGGCCGAACCGGCCTCGGACGCGTCGCCTTTGCGTGCCGAGCCGATCCGGATGTCGATGAACACGCTGTTCGACTTCGACAGCGCCGTGCTGCGGGGCGATGCCGCGCCCGCGCTCGACGCGCTCGCCAAGCGGCTGACCCAGGGCAATTATCAGAAGGTCGACATTGTCGGCCACGCCGATCGCATGGGCCCCGGGAAGTACAACCAGAAGCTCTCCGAGCAGCGCGCGGAGGCGGTGCGCGATTATCTGCTCCTGCGCGGCCTGGACCCCACCCGGGTGAACACCACCGGCGTCGGCGCGACCGAGCCGTTGACAGGCCCGGAGTGCCGCGGCGTGCAAGGCAAGCCGCTCATCTACTGCCTGCAGCGTGACCGCTATACCGAGATCACTGTGCTTGGCACCCAGACTTCGGCAATGCGCTAGCCGGTCCAAAAAAAACGCCCCGGATTCCCGGGGCGTTTTCCCATTTGATACGGAGATCTAATCGCCACCGTGGCGGTGATGATCGTCGTCATCCTCGTCGTCGCCATGCCCATGCCTGGGCGAGCAATCGTTGCGATGCACGCCAGTGCCTCTGAAATCGAGCTGGCCATTGGCCTCGTGCTTGTACTTCGTGAGCACGTCGGCGCACACGACCGCGGTCGTCTCGAGGTTCCCGCCGCAGTGGAAATTGGTGGCCACATTCGTTGCGCCCGAGCCGTTGTAGATGGCCGTCTGCGGATACGGGCAGACAGGACGCGTTCCGGCCTGGTTGAGGATCTGCGCCGGCGCCACGCCGTTCTCGACCCAGTTGACGAGCGCGGGGAAGGCGTTCGGTACGACGCAATGCCCGGCGCCGGGCACGCGGAACAAGCGATAGAACTTCTGCTGGTCGTCGAAGTCCGGGTCGTTGCCCTTGCCGTGCCGGGAAGCTTGTTCGCGGTAGTAGTTGATGACGCCGCGCGGCATGATGAGCTGGTCGTTCGCGCCGACCAAGGTGAGGAGCTTCCCGCCGTGCTTCCTGAACGCTTCCAGGTCGCCGAAGGTATCGGTGACGTCGGCGATGTTGCGCGAGCCGTCCTGGGCGACCTGGCCGTATTCGCCGATGGACACCGTCCGCCAATCGAAATTGCCGTCGTGCTCGTCCCAGCGGAATTGCGTGACGCCCAGGGCAAACGGCGGCGTCCCGTTGAGTGAAAAGAAGCCGCCCAACTGGGTGCCTCGATCGAGCCCGAACCAGATCTTGTTTCCGCGAGCGTTTCTCGGCCCGTCCCAGATCTTGTCGATGGCGTCCGCCTCCTGGGAGGTGAGGCAGTTCGCGGCCGGGGCCGTCGGCGCGCCACACACATTGGCCCGCGCGCTGAACGTGCAGGTGCGCGGATCGTCGATCACGCCGTCGGTGACACCGTCCGCGGCATCGCACGCGGCGACCGCCGAGGCGCTGGCCTGGTTCAGCTTCGCTGCTGGAATCGGCCCTCCGACGAGATCTTTCATTACGATCTGCCCCCACATCTGCGCGGTCTGGAAGCGCGTCCAGTAAATTGCCGGCGCGTTCGCCAGGATGCCGTCGAGCTCGTTGGGAAGCTCCTGGGCGAGCACATAGCCCTGGCGTCCGCCGGTGGAGCAACCGTTCCAGTAGTTGTATGCCGGCTTGGCGGCGTAGTAGGTCTTCGCGATGGCCTTTGAGAAAAGGATCTGCTGCTTCATCCCGTTGCGGATGAAGTCGTTGATGAACTGCAGGTTGTAGGTGCCGTCCGCGTTCACGCCGGGCTCGCAATCGCCGCCGGCGTGACCGGTGTCGTTGCCCGAACCGACGTAGCCGGTATTGACCGGACCGGAGACGTTCAGGCTTCCGGAGCAGCCGCCGCCCCCGATTCCCTGCGTCCTGCCGTTCCAGGCGCCCTGCACGCCGCCGGTGCCTCCGTCCAGCGCATTGAGCGGCAACCC
>JBJMWH010000417.1:0-3305 GCA_045810245.1 Burkholderiales bacterium
TCGCCGACCAGGCAGATGACTTGGCGCTTCGGCCGCGCGAGCTTGACGCCCGCCGCCGTGCCGACGCCCGAGCCGAGGTGCGCGCCGTAATAGAAGAAGAGCTCGCGCCCGTTCTGCGGATTGAAGTCGAAGCCGTGCAGCACCACCGACCCCGCCTCGTGCACGATGATCGCGTCGGGGTCGGCGAACTGCGCCACTTCCCAGGTGACGCGGTCGGCGATCATGGGGGCGCGCTCCCAGTCGGGATTCTTCGTCACCAGCGCGCGCAGCGATTTGGCCTTTTCCGAAAACTTTCGAACTTCAGCCGTCCTGGAGGCCGACCTTTGCTTCACTGAAGGGGTCAGGAGCTGCTCGACGGCGCTCGTGAGGTCGTCGAGGCCGTAGCCCACGTCCGCGACAAGGGGGACCTCGGTGCTCATCACGTTCCCCATGCTCAAGCTGTCGATGCGCATGTCGATGAACTTCGGCCCGCGGCCGATCATCGGGGTCGGGCTGTTGTGCTGCAGCTTGTTGCCGACGTTGATGATCACGTCGGGGTCCTTCGGAAAATCGAGGCTCGAGACGCGGCCTACCGGCAGCGCGCCGACCCAAAGCGGATGCGCTTCCGGGAAGCTCGCGTAGATCTGGCGCGCCTGCGTCACCGGCATGCCGAGGAGCTCGGCGAGCTTCACCGCCTTCGCCACCGCCTTGGCGCCGTACACCTCGTCGCCCACGATCATGAGCGGCATGCGCGCCTCGACCAGGAGCTTGGCCGCGCGCTCGACCTCGGTCGGGTTGGGCCGCACCCGCATGCGCGGGTCGAACTTCTCGCGCAGGATGACCTCGGTGCGCACCCGCTCGTCGTTCAGGTCCGAATGCCACGAGGCATAGGTGGGGCCATAAGGCGGCGTCCAGGCCGCCTTGAAGGCGCGGCGCACGGTCTCGGGAATCATGTCGGCGCGGCGCGCGAGCCAGGAGTACTTGGTCAGCGGCGCCACGATGCCTTCCTGGTTTGCCACCTCCTCGAAGCCGTCGCGGCCGGCGCGCCCGGTCTGGTCGGTGCGGTAGCTGTAGAACACGAGCGGCGTCTGCTCCTTGAAGGCGTTGAACATCTGCCCCATCGCGTTCACCAGGCCGACGACCGCGGCCTGCATCACGATGGTCGGCTCGCCGGAGGCCTTGACGTAGCCCGCGGCCATCGCCGCGCCCGGGCCCTCGTGCGGCGTGAGGATGTACTTGAGCTGCGGCCGGTCGACCAGCGCCTCGTAGAACTGCGCGTCCTCGCTCGCCGAGTTGCCGAACACATACTTGACGCCCGTGGCGATGAGCTGCTCGGCGAAGCACAGGGCGCCGCTTCCCTCGACCACCTTGATCGCTTCCGGCGCCACGCGCGCCGCGTCCTGCGCCTGGACCGCCGGGACGAGCGAGTCGAGCACGCTTTGTGCCGCAGTGGCCGAGAGCCCGGCGCCCGCCAATCCCTTCAGGAAGCGGCGCCGCGAGATCGAGCGGGACAGGTAACGCGCGACCAGCTCTCTCATTGCGGCTTTCTCCCGTAGACGGCGGCGAGGTAGTCCGCCATCGTATTGATCTCTTCCTCGCTCCAGAGCGCGCCGCGTCCGACCATGCGGTAGAGCGTGCCTTCCCAGCCCTTGCGGTCCTGCCGGTGATCCATCCACATGCCGGGCCCGTGGCACTGGAAGCATTTCCCGACCAGCGTTTCCTTTCCCGGTGCATCGGGGAACCCGGGCGGCTTGGCTTTTTGCTGCGCCACCGCTTTCGAAGATACGAACAGAATGACGCTCAAAGAAATGGTGACTGTCACGATTTTCATCACGATTTTCAAGGGTGCCATCCTTCTTGTGGTCAGTCGGCGCGGATGCCGGCTTCCTTCACCACTTTGGCGACCTTTGCTATCTCGCGCTCGATCTTGGCGCCAAACTCCTGCGGCGTGCCGGGCGACACCTCGAACCCGAGCGCGATGAGCTTGTCGCGCACCTCCGGCAAGCCAAGCACTTTTCTTAGATCGCTATTGATCTTATCGATGAGAGAAGCCGGCGTGCCGGCGGGGGCGAGGAAGCCGGCCCAGGCGGCGTAGTCGAAGCCGGCGATGCCCGCCTCCTGCATGGTCGGCAGGTCAGGTAGGGCGCCGGAGCGCTTCGCGCTGCCGATCGCGAGCGCGCGGATGCGCCCGCTCTTCAGGTGCGGGAAGACGTTGGACACGCCCGCGAACATTACCGGGATCTGGCCGGCCACGACGTCGTTGAATGCCGGCCCCAATCCCTTGTAAGGCACATGCACGAGGTCGATGCCGGCGGCGAGCTTGAACATTTCCATCGGCAGGTGCTGCGCGCTGCCGTTGCCGCCCGAGGCATAGTTGATCTTCCCCGGATTCGCCCTGGCCTGGCTCACCAGCTCCTGCACCGACGACGCCGGAAAGGAGGCGTTCACGACGAGAACCACGGGGATCGACGCCGCGAGGGCGATGGGCGCGAAGTCGCGCAGCGGGTCGTACGGCAGTTTCGGATAAAGCGCCGGGCTGGTCGCAAGCCCGGCGTCGTTGGCGAGCACGAGCGTATAGCCGTCGGCCGGCGCCTTGGCCGCCGCTTCGGTGCCGATCGTGCCGTTCGCGCCGACGCGGTTGTCGACCACAACCTGCTGGCCCCACAGCTCGGAGAGCTTCTGGCCGGGGATGCGGGCGAGGGTATCGACCGCGCTGCCGGCGGAGAACGGCACGATGAGGCGGACGGGCTTCTCGGGATAGGTTTGCGCAGGAGCTTGCGCGATCCAAAGAAAAAGACTTAGAAGGACGGCAATGCGCATAGCGATCCCGGATGACTATCAGGATATTGTGCACCGGCTGAAGTGCTCCGAGCTGCTGCGCGGCCACGAAGTGGTGCGCTTTCGCGAACCTGCGCGCGACGCCGACGAGCTCGCCGAGCGCCTCGCCGACGCGCAGGCGGTGGTCGTCATCCGCGAGCGGGTCGCTTTCCCGAGGTCATTGCTCGAGCGGCTGCCGAAGCTCGAGCTGCTCGCGCTGGTCGGCCGGCATTCCAAGGTGATCGACTTCGCCGCCTGCAAGGACTTCGGCATCGAGGTGGTCCACGGCTCGAACGCTTCGCCGGCCTCGCCCGCGGAACTGACCCTTGCTTTGATCCTTTCCTCGCGGCGCAACATCGTCACCGAGGCCGAGCGAATGAAGCGCGGCGAATTGCCGCGCGTGCTCTCGCACCGCCTGCGCGGCAGCACGCTCGGCGTCTTGGGGCTCGGTACCATCGGATCGCTGGTAGCCGCTGCGGGCGCGGGAATCGGCATGAGGATCTTCGTCT
>JBJMWH010000418.1:0-6882 GCA_045810245.1 Burkholderiales bacterium
CTCACACCCGAGTTGGCGCGGCGGCTGCAGGGACGCGAGGTCGAAGCGCAACGTCGCGTCGGTGTCAAAGGGAAACGATAGTAAAACTGCGACTGAAACTTCTGAACTAAGACGCCTTGGCGGCTGTTTGCGCTTGGCGCGTGCGGTCGAGAACCGTCATCGCGGCGGCTACGACGCCGGCTACGTCGGCCGCGTTCGAAGGCAGGATCAAGGTGTTGGAGCTCTTCGCGAGGTTGCCGAAGGCCTCGACGTACTGCTGCGCCACCTTGAGATTCGCCGCCTCGAGCCCACCCTTGTCGCCGATGGCATCCGCCACCGCCCGCACGCCGGCCGCGGTGGCCTCGGCGATGACGCGGATCGCGGTCGCTTCGCCCTGCGCCTTGTTGATGGCCGCCTGCTTCTCGCCCTCCGACCTCAGCACCGCAGCCTGTTTCTCTCCGTCGGCGACGTTGATCTCCTGCTGACGCTCGCCTTCTGATTTTGCTATCAGGGCCCGCTTTTCGCGCTCGGCTGTAATCTGCTGCTGCATCGAGCGCAGGATCGCCTCCGGCGGCGTCAGGCTCTTGATCTCGTAGCGCAGGACCTTGATGCCCCAATTGCGCCCGGCCTCATCGAGCGAGGCCACGATCTGGCGGTTGATCTCGTCGCGCGACTCGAAGGTCTTGTCGAGCTCCATCTTCCCGATCTCGCTGCGCAGCGTGGTCTGGGCCAGCTGCGAGATGGCGGCGATGTAGTTGGACGAGCCGTACGACGCAAGCCGTGGATCAGTCACCTGGTAGTACAGGATGCCGTCGACCCCGAGCTGCGTGTTGTCCTTCGTGATGCAGACCTGCTCGGGAACGTCCAGCGGCACTTCCTTCAGCGAGTGCACATAGCCGACGCGGTCTAGGAACGGGATGATGAGGTTCAGCCCCGGCTCCAACACGCCGTGGAACCGGCCCAGGCGTTCCACCACCCACGCGCTCTGCTGCGGCACGATCCTCACACCCTCGATCACGAACGCCACGATCACGCCGATGACCAGGACCCAGGGCCAGAACCGCGACAACTCGGGGACCATGGCCACGGCTACGGCGAGGCCGATCGCAATCGCGAGCTTCCAGAACATGGTGGATCCTCCTCCCCTCGTGTGAAGAATTTCGTGCCCCTCAGGCGGGGCGGTTCTTGCCGACTTTGAGCGTGTTGCCATCCGTTGCGAGCACGTAGAGCGTCGCCCCGGGCTCCAGAGCGTCGAGGCCCTCGACAAGTGCATCCCAGCTCGCGCCGCGGTAGCGAACCCGCGCGAGGCGCGCTGGCGCGTCGATCCAGGTCTCGAAGCTCGCCGGCATGCCGGCGTCGACCGAAGGCATCTGCTGGTTCCTGTTCTTCTCGCGATAGGCGTGCACACCATAGCAGCCGCACGCGGCGATAAGGCAGGCCACGACAGCCTGCAGCGGGAAATCGTAGCCCAGCCAGGCGGCGCCCGCGGCCCCGAACGCTGCGACGCCGAGCATCAATAGATAGAACGTCCCCGTCAGCAGCTCGACGATGACGAGCGCGAGCCCCACAATCGCCCAAATGAGCGCCGGATCCATCCGGCCAATTATAGAATCCGCGCATGCCTCCAGAGCAAAGCTACGCGCTCGCGCGGGCGCTGCATGAAACTCGCGTGCGCGAAGGGTGGCGCCCGATCGGGCGCAAGATCGGCTTCACCAACCGCAGCATCTGGCCGCGCTACGGCGTCTACGAGCCGATTTGGGGCACGGTGTACGACCGCACCTTGATAGAAGCCATGGACAACCGGGCCTCGGTGGCGCTGGAAGGTTTGTGTCAGCCCCGAATCGAGCCGGAGATCTGCTTCAAGCTGCGCGCAGCGCCGCGCTCGGCATCGAGCAACGAGCTGCTCGCCGCCATCGAGTGGGTGGCTCATTCCGTCGAGATCGTCCAGTGCGACCAGCCGGGCTGGAAAACGAGTCTCGAGCACTCGATTTCGTTCAACGGCCTCCATGGCCGCTTGATCGTCGGCAGCCGCGTGCCAATCGACCGGTTACCCGATCTGGAGGCCCGGTTGCCCCGGATGGAAATGACGTTGAGGAAGGATGACGCGATCGTAGACCACGGCCTCGGCGAAATCGTGCTGGGAAGCCCGCTCGCCGCGCTCGGCTACCTTGTGCGGCTACTCTCGACGCAGCCGAACGCGCCGCCGCTCGCGGCGGGCGAAATCGTCAGTACCGGCACGCTCACGGACGCGCACCCGGTGGCGCCGCGGGAAGCCTGGAGCACCGAGATCGAAGGCCTGCCGCTCTCCGGAATGCGACTCACGTTCACATGAGGCCACTCGATGGAGTCACCGTCGTGGCCCTCGAACAGGTCATCGCCGGTCCCTTCGCCACGCGGCAACTTGCCGAGCTCGGGGCGCGTGTCATCAAGATCGAGCGACCCGGAGGCGGCGACGCCGCTCGCACCTATGACCGCACCGTGAAAGGCCTGTCGTCGCATTTCGTATGGACGAACCGGTCCAAGGAAAGCCTCGCGCTCGACCTGAAGCACCCGAGGGCACAGGAAGTGCTTATGCGGCTGGTGGAGCGCGCCGACGTTTTTCTTCAGAACCTCGCGCCGGGCGCGGTCGAGCGGCTCGGTCTGGGCGCCGAGCCTCTTAGAAAGAAGCACCCGCGCCTCATCTGGTGCGGAATCTCCGGCTACGGCCCGACCGGGCCGTACGCGCGGAAGAAGGCCTACGATCTCCTAGTGCAGTGCGAGGCCGGGTTGCTGTCCGTCACCGGGAGCGCCGAGGCGCCGGCAAAAGCCGGCATCCCGGTTGCCGACATTGCCGCGGGCATGTATGCCTTTTCCGCAGTGCTTGCCGCTTTGATCCGGAGAGGGCGCACTGGTGAGGGCGCGACCCTCGAGATCACGATGTTCGAGGCGTTGGGCGAATGGATGGGGTTCCCCGCTTACTTCACCGGCTACGGGGGCGAGCCGCCGCCGCGCTCGGGCGCCTATCACGCCACCATCGTCCCCTACGGCCCGTTCAAGGCCGGCGACGGCGGCACGGTGTTCCTTAGCGTCCAGAACGAGCGTGAATTCGCCCGCTTCTGCGAGCAGGTCCTGCGCAACGGCGCCTTGTCACGCGATCCGCGGTTCGCCTCGTCCCCGGCGCGCCAGCAAAACCGCGACGCTTTGCATGCCGAGATCGACCGTGTGTTCGGCGCCTTGAGCTCCGAGGAGCTGGTGCGCAGGCTAGAGGAGGCGGACATCGCGAACGCCCACCTGAACACGATGGAGGAGTTCTGGCGTCATCCCCAGCTTCGGGCGCGCGGCCGCTGGCGCGAGGTCGCCTCCCCGGCCGGCGACATTGCGATGCTGAAGCCGCCGTTCAACCTCGACGGCATGGAGCCGCGCATGGACCCGATTCCCGCGCTGGGTGAGCACACCGAACGCGTGCTGTGCGAATTGGGCTATGCGGCGGCCGAAGTCGAGGCCCTGCGCCGCGACAGCGCTATCTAGCTATTTCTTGCCGGCGTCGATGCCCGCGGCCTTCGCGAGGTCGCGGTGCACCCTTGCGACGCGTTCGACCTCGCCCTTGGCGGGAAAGCGCTCGTAGAACCCTTCCTCGCGGAACTGCTTCGCCATGTCGGCCCAGGCGGCGAGGCGCTGTTCCCAGCGGGCGAGCCGCCCGGTTTCGGGATCGGCGTCTTCGCGCGCGAGGTCGGCGCAGACCCGGACCATCGCCTTGATGGTCACGGGCTTCGTGACCATGTAGCCTTCCTTGCCCCAGACCGCATCGCCAAAGACACTGCGCGCGGCCTTGAAGAAATCCCGGATCACCGCGTAGTAGCGCGGCACTTCCTTGGAACTCCCGCCCGCGAGCTGGATCGAGCGCCAGCGCCCGCGCACCCAGCGGTGCAGCTCGTTGAAGAGCTCCGCCTGCAGCACCCACTTGTCGCGCTGGCTGCGGCCGCCGAGCCGGTTAATGCGATACCGCAGCGGGCTGTCGCCTTCGCTGTAGAGCTTCTCCACTAGCCGGGCGGCGAACTTGCGGTCAGGAGCGGCGAATGAAACGTGCTCGTAGAGGTCGACGAGGTGGCTCTTGTTGATGCGCGTGGGCGTCGAGTTGATGATCACGAACATCTCGGTGGCGAAATCCTCGCTGCGCCCGTCGAAGATGATGCACGGCACATTGATCGTGGCCGCGTCGTCGGGCCGCTCGTGCAGGTAGAAATTCAGCGCTGCGAGGCGGTGCTGGCCATCGATGATCAAGAACTTGGAGCCCGGGTCGTTGATGGTGCCGGCGCCGCCGTCGCCGCTCGGGCGGAAGGTCAGCCGCTCCGAGGTGAACAGCAGCACGGTTCCCGGAATGGGCGGCTGCGTTACTGCGGTCTCGTAGAAATTCTTCAGCTGGCGCACTTTTCCGCGCGAAATGGAGCGCTGGAACGCCGAGTCGGTGCGCTCGATGCGGGCGATGAACTGGGCGATGTCGTCGTCTTCCGAGACCCGTCCCGGCTCGATCTGCTCGCCCTCGCCGTAGAAGCGACTGATGAAGCGCACCTTCGCCAAGAGGTCCTTGGCGCGGTAGCTGACGAAATAAAAGACGCCGTCCTTTTGTCGGATCTGCGTCGCCTGCATGGAGCTCCCTCCGTACCCCTGCCGGGGCGGAATGCTTGTTTCCGCGCGAATATACCCGAAACCTACGCGCAGGACGGGAGCATAAGGACTTGCAGGACCTCGGCGGTACGCCGGTTTTGCACGAAGGCCACCACCCCGGAGTGGGCGCGCTGGGCCCCCGGCAGCAGCGGCAGGGCGCGCTCCTGGGCGATCGTCGACCCGGAAAAAGCCAGCGCACCCTGCCATTCGAGCACCACGTGGTCGTGCGCGAGCGTGCGTCCGCGGTTCTCTCCTGCGCTCACACGGCTTTCGAGGCGGTTTTCATAGGCGGCGAGGTAGAGGCCCGCGTCCTGGGCCTGTGCGGCGTCAAGGACCGCGGCGCTAAAGCGCACCACAAGCGTGCCCGGCCCACCCGGCAGGAGCTCCAGCGCGATGTCCGCGCGGGCCGGCCGCGCATTGATCTTCGCGAGTGCCTGTTCGAAGGCCGGGCTTCCCCAACCGCGAAAGTCCTGTCCCTGCAGCATCACCTGCGGGGTATAAACGAGCGCGACGCGCTGGAGCTGGGTGAGCTTGCGCTGCCGCAGGGAAAACTCGTGCTTCGCGTAGCGGTCCTTCCAGCCGATGTAGTCCCAATAGTCGACATGGAGCGCGAGGGGCACCACGCGCTCCGGGACGTAGCCGTGCGCCGACAGGCTGGAGAGCCATCGGTCGGCGGGCGGGCAGCTGCTGCAGCCCTCCGAGGTATACAGCTCGACGAGCGCAGCCGTACTGGGCCCGGACTTCGCCACGCACTGTCCGCCCTGGACCGAGGCCGCGAAGGCTGCCGCAAGGATACCAAGCGCGATCCGCATCGCCGTTAGTCGAAACCGCCGAGTCGGCCTTACCGGATCGGGTTCCATAATCGCGCGTGTCCCGCCTGTCCTTCTTCCTCGCCTCGCTGGTGTGGAACCTCGGGCTGGGGATGACATGGCTCGTGGTGCCGCTTTATGCCGCGTCCCAGGGCCTCTCCAACGCCCAGATCGGCGTGCTTTTTTCGCTGCCGGTGCTGGTCCAGGCCGCCCTGAACCTGGCCGGCGGCGCCTATACCGATCGCGTGGGCGGCCGGCGCATCATGCTCGCCTCCTGCTGGGTGATGGCGGCCGCGGCCCTCTGGTTCCTGGTCGCAAAGGGATTCTGGATGCTCCTCGGCGGACAGATCGGCCTGATTCTCGCCCGAGCCGCGTTCTGGCCGGCGACGTGGGCCATGGCGAGCGAGCTGCCCGGAAACCGCGGCATCGAGCTCGGACGCCTGAACGCGGTCACCAACGTGGGGCAGATCGCGGGCGCGGCGCTGTGCGGGTTCCTGCTGGCCGCGACAACCTTCAATGCGACCTTCGGAACGCTCGCCGCGACCGGCCTCGCGGCGTTCGCAGTCGGGCTGGCGACCGGTAGTTCGCGACCCAAGGCCCACGCCGCAGGGCGCAACGTCTTGGCTGCGTACGGTCCGCTCCTGCGTCAACGGATCATCCGTTACTCGGTCTTCTGTGCCTATATCTCGGCACTGCCGTTCTCGCTGTCCATGTCCTTCTACCCGCTTCTGCTGGCGCGCTACGGCTATGGCGAAGACACGTCCGGCCTGCTCCTCGCGTTGCGTGCCCTGGGCGCCATCGGGGCAGGACTCATTGCGGGCCGGTTCGTGCGCACGGGACCGCAGACCCAGTGGCCAGTCCTGTGCGCGGTCGGGGTGGCGGCAGGCGTCGGTCTCCTCCCCGCGGTCAACCACTTGGCGCCGATCGGACTGTGGATGCTGGTGGTCGGCTTCGGCTCGGGCGCCATGACGCTCTACTTCCAGATCACCATCGCGGAGGCGAGCCGCCCCGAGGAGCGCGGGGCCGCACTTGCGCTCGGCGGCTTGGGCTGGAGCGTTTCGCATCTTTCCACGCCGCTCGTCATGGGGTTCCTCGCTGACCGCTACGGCATCGTCGAGGCCTTTTACCTGCTTGGCGCTCTGGCACTGGCCTGCGCGGTTTTCATCGCCTGGATGCGGCGCTGGGCATTCAGGCAAGCTTGAACATCCCCGGTTCAAGCGAATGGCGTTCCAGGAGGCGGTAGAACTCGGTGCGGTTGCGCCCGGCCAGGCGCGCGGCCTTGGTGACGTTGCCCCCGGTGATCTTGAGAATCCTCACCAGGTAGTCGCGCTCGAAGGCCTTTCTCGCCTCGTCCAGCGGCGTGAGCGCGCTGTCGGCCACATCCAGGGCCTGCCTGACCAGGGACTCCGGAATCACCTCCGTGGGCGCAAGCGCCACCGCCTGCTCGATC
>JBJMWH010000419.1:0-10477 GCA_045810245.1 Burkholderiales bacterium
GCTTCCACTTCCTCGCGGAATTTGTCGGCGCCGCGCTCCTTCACCAGGATCTTGATGCGCGCCTTGTGGATGTTGTCGCGGCGGCCGTAGCGGTTATAGACACGCAGGATCGCCTCCAGATACGTGAGGAGATGAGGCCACGGCAGGAACTCGCGGATGACGACGCCGATGATCGGCGTGCGCCCAAGGCCGCCGCCCACCAGTACCTTGAAGCCGAGCTCGCCCTGGGCATTGCGCACGGCGTGCAGGCCGATGTCGTGGATCGCCACAGCGGCGCGGTCGGTGCTCGCGCCGTTGAAGGCGATCTTGAACTTACGCGGCAGGAATGAGAACTCGGGATGGAAGGTCGACCACTGGCGGATCAGCTCGCACCAGACGAATGAGTCGACGTGCTCGTCGCGCGCCACGCCGGCAAAATGGTCGGTCGTGATCTTGCGGAAAGAGTTGCCCGAGGTCTGGATCGCGTGCATCTGCACGCTGGCGAGCTCGGCCAGGATCTCGGGCACGTCTTCCAGGCGCGGCCAGTTGAGCTGCAGGTTTTGGCGCGTCGAGAAATGGCCGTACCCCCGGTCGTACTTGCGCGCGATGTGAGCCAGCTTGCGCAGCTTCCGCGACGACAGCAGTCCGTAGGGAATGGCGATGCGCAGCATCGGCGCATAGCGCTGGATGTACAGGCCGTTGCGCAGGCGCAGCGCGCGGAACTCTTCCTCGCTCAGCTCGCCGTCCAGAAAGCGGCGCGTTTGGTCGCGGAACTGCGCCACCCGTTCGTCCACCAGCCGCTGGTCGACGTGGTCGTAGATGTACATGTCAGAGCGCCGCGCCCGCCGCGTCGGTGGACGCAGCGCCACCCGAGGAGATCCCCATGGGGTGCCATCGTAGGGCCTGTCGTTATATCCACAAAGACTAATGTGTTAGCATGTTATACAGTTTCAGTTATATGAAGGTTTCAGCCACATGAAGCTGCAGCAGCTGCGTTACCTCACCGAGATTGCCCGCCGGGGCCTCAACGTGTCGGAGGCTGCGGACGCGCTGCATACTTCCCAGCCGGGGGTTTCCAAGCAGATCCGGGCGCTGGAGGAGGAGCTCGGCATCGACGTCTTCGTGCGCCACGGCAAGCGCCTGGTCTCCATCACCGAGCCGGGCAAGGCGGTCCTCGCCATCGCCGAGCGCATCCTCTCCGAGGCGAACAACCTGCGCCGCGCCGGCGAGGAGTTCGCCAACGAGAAGCTCGGCACCCTTACCATCGCCGCAACCCATACCCAGGCGCGCTACGCGCTGCCCAAGGCCGTGGCCCAGTTCAAGAAGAAATATGCGAGCGTTCAGCTGCGCATCCATCAGGGCAATCCCACCCAGATCTGCGAGCAAGTGCTCGCCGGAGACGCCGATCTTTGCGTCGCCACCGAGGCGATCGCGCTCTACCCCGAGCTCGTGTCGCTGCCGGTCTACCAGTGGAACCGATGCGTCGTGGTGCCGCCCAAGCATCCGCTGCTCAAGGTGAACCCGCTTACGCTCGAAGCCTTGGCGCAGTTTCCGATCGTGACCTACGACTTCGCATTCGCCAATCGCTCCCTGGTGCAGAAGGCCTTCGAAAACCGAGGCCTGGCGCCGAACATCGTGCTGACGGCGCTCGACTCGGACGTGATCAAGACCTACGTCGAGCTCGGCCTCGGGGTCGGCATCCTCGCCAAGATGGCATTCGACGCGAAGCGCGACGACCATCTGCGAGCCATCGACGCGAGCCATCTCTTCGATGCGAGCACCACCCGGCTCGGGATCAAGCGCGGCGCCTACCTGCGGCGCTACGCCTACGAGTTCATCGAAATGTTCGCGCCGCAGCTTTCACGCTCGATCGTGGAGCGTACGGTGGCGGGGGAGGAAGGCTCCCGATACGAGCTATAAGGGCGCTATCCCTGCGCGCGGATGAAGTCGCGTACGCGCGGGTAGATCACTTCGCGCCAGCGCCGGCCCGAGAAAATGCCGTAGTGGCCGACGCCGGGCGCCAGGAAATGGCTGCGGCGCTCGCGCGGGATGTTGAGGCACAGCGCGTGCGCGGCCTCGGTCTGGCCGTTGCCGGAAATGTCGTCGAGCTCGCCCTCGACGGTGAGCAGGGCGGTATCGCGGATCGTTTGCGGCCGCACCAGCTCGCCGTGCACGAACATGCGGCCTTTCGGCAGCGCGAACTCCTGGAACACTGTCTTCACCGTATCGAGGTAGTACTCGGCCGGCAAGTCGAGCACCGCGTTGTACTCGTCGTAGAAGCGCCGGTGCGTCTCGGCCGAGTCGCCGTCGCCCTGCACGAGATGATGGTAGTAGTCCCAGTGAGCGACGAGATGTCGGTCGGGGTTCATCGCCACGAATCCCATGTGCTGGAGGAATCCGGGGTAGACCTGCCGCATGTACCCAGGATACTTCGGCGGTATGCGATGAATCAGGTTCTGCTGGAACCACGAGAAAGGCTTCTTCTGCGCCAGGTTGTTGACCGCGGTGGGACTGCGCCGCGCGTCGATCGGCCCACCCATCATGGTCATAGAGCGGGGTTGCGGCCCGCCGTTCGCAGCCATGAGCGCCACGGCGGCGAGCACCGGCACCGTCGGCTGGCAGACCGAGATCACGTGGAGATCGGGTGAGAGCAACGCAATCCAGTCGCGCACGTAGTCGACGTAGTCGTCGAGGTGGAACGGCCCCGCGGTGAGCGGCACCATCCGCGCGTCGATCCAATCGCTCACCCAGACGTCGTGCTCGGCTAGCAGCGTGCGCACCGTTTCGCGCACCAGCGTGGCGTGGTGGCCCGAAAGCGGCGCCACAACGAGCACCTTGCGCGGCTTCGGTGCGCCCAGGCGGAAACGGATCAGATTGCAGAACGGCTTTTCGAGGACGATCTCCGATTCGGCTTCAGCCAGGTTCCACTGCGGCTTTTCATAACGGTCGGTCACGCGCAGGAAGAGGTCGCTCGAGGCGGCGAATCGGCGCGAAAGCGGATGGTGCGAGAACGGGCTGAAAGGGTGGCCGAACCAGCCGCGCGTCAGCTCGGCCAGGAACCGCATCGGCACCAGCGCCATATGCTGGGCCTCATACAGCGAATAGAGCATTTGGTTTGGTTATAACATTATTACTGCGGCGCCGCATCGGCATTAATCCCGCTGCGTGCGCGACCCTCGAAGCGCTAGGCGGCCTTCTTTTCCTCGCGCAGAGCGCGCCGCAGGATCTTGCCTACGTTCGTCTTGGGAAGCTCGGAGCGGAATTCGACATACTTCGGCCGCTTGTAGCCGGTCAGCTCCTTCCGGCAGTGCTCGAGCACGTCCTGTTCGGTGAGCTGAGGATCCTTGCGCACGATGTAGACCTTGGGCACCTCGCCGGAGTGCTCGTCGGCCACGCCGATCACCGCGCATTCGAGCACGCCCGGGTGCATCGCCACCACCTGCTCGATTTCGTTGGGGTACACGTTGAAGCCCGACACCAGGATCATGTCCTTCTTGCGGTCGACGATGCGGATGAATCCCTTGTCGTCCATGATGCCGATGTCGCCGGTATGCAGAAAGCCGTCCTGGCTCAGCACCTTGGCGGTCTCGTCGGGCCGCTGCCAATAGCCCTTCATCACCTGCGGGCCGCGGATACAGATTTCCCCCGCCTGACCCAGCGGGACGCTGCGATCGTCGTCGTCGCGCAGTTCGACCTCGGTCGAAGACATCGGCACCCCGATGCTGCCGGTGTAGTCGGTGGAATTGAGCGGATTGGCCGTGGCCGAAGGAGCGGTCTCGGTGAGTCCGTAGCCCTCGATCAGCGCCGTGCCGGTCATCTGCTTCCAGCGTTCCGCGACGGCTTTCTGCACCGCCATGCCGCCGCCAAGCGCGAGCTTCAGGTGCGAGAAGTCGAGCTTGGCGAAATTGGGATGGTTGAGAAGCGCGTTGAAGAGCGTGTTCACTCCGGTGATCATGCTGTATTTGTGCTTCGCCAGCTCTTTGACGAAGCCGGTGATGTCCCGCGGATTGGTGATGAGCACGTTTTCGCCGCCGACGAACATCATCACCAGGCAGTTCACCGTCAGGGAGAAGATGTGATAGAGCGGCAGCGCGGTGATGATGACCGGGCGCTCCACGCCGATGGCGGGACCGAGCCAGGCACGGTACTGGAGCAGCGCCGCGATGATGTTCCGATGCAGCAAAATGGCGCCCTTGGATACGCCGGTGGTGCCCCCGGTGTACTGCAGAAAGGCGATGTCCCCGTGGTCGAGCGACGGAGTGTCGAGACGTCTGCCGCGCGCCTCCGCCAGGGCGGCCTTGAAGCGGACCGCGCCGGGCAGCTCGAACGGCGGCACCATCTTTTTCAGCCTGCGAACCACGAGGTTCACCACCACGCCCTTCAGCCCGAGCATTTCGCCGAGCGAGGTGATCACGATGTGCTTCAGCGAGGTCGCAGCTCGCACCTGCTGCAGCACCGCGGCGAAGTTCTCCAGGATGACGATCGTCTCGGCGCCCGAGTCCCGCAGCTGGTGCTCGAGCTCGCGCGCGGTGTAGAGGGGATTGACGTTGACTACGGTGCAGCCGGCGCGCAGTGCGCCGAACATCGCGACCGGGTACTGCAGGCAGTTCGGCAGCATGATGGCCACCCGCGCGCCCTTGGCAAGTCCCTTCGCCTGCAGCCACGCGCCGAAGGCGCGCGACAGCCGCTCGAGGTCGGCGTAGCTGATCGTCCTGCCCATGCTGTGGAACGCCGGCCTGGCGCCGAACTGCTGCACGGCCCTGTCGAACATCTCCACCAGGCTCTTGTATTCCGAGGGATCGATATCCGCCGGCACACCAGGGGGATAGCTCTTCAGCCAGATGCGCTCCATGTCTCCTCCTAGAGGCGCGTTTTGTTCGGACTCATTCTAACCACGAGCGGCGCGGCGAGGCATCCTGCGCCTATGGCGGCATACGCGGTGATCCAGGCAGTGTGCTTCGCCGCCCCGCCAGCGAGGTCGAGCGCCGCGCCGAACAGCACCGGTCCCGCCAGTCCCCCGCCGAAGCCCGCGAGCGAATAGAGCCCGAGCGCCGCACCGCGAAGGTCATTCGGTGCGGCGGCGACCAGACCAGCCGTAAGCGTGCCTGATTCCGCCATCACCAGCATGGAATACAGCACCAGCAATGCAAGCACCGCCGCCCAGTGCCAGGGAGCGCCGAGGGCGAGCACGATTCCGCTCGTACCGGAGGCGCTCATCACGGCGAGGATCCACCGCCGCCGGCCGAGTCGCAGCGCAACTTCGTTGCCCGCGATCGAAGCTGGTACCGCGATCAGGTTGATCACGGCCGCGATCGCCGCCGCGTGCCACGGGAAGCCGGGACCGGACTGCAAGCTGCCCGAATAACCGAGGAATGCCACCATCCACGCGCGGGAGCCGAACAGCTCCAGGCAATGCGCCGCATAGCCGAAGGTGTAGCCGGCCGCGGCACGGTCTGCAAGCACCCTGCGCCACGCCGCGAGCGGAAACAACGCCCCGAGCGACAGCGTCCTCGCGGCCGCGGGCCTGCGTCCACGAATAAGCAGTGCGACCGAGAACGCGGCGAGCAGAGGCCCGAGCGCGGAGACGAGAAAGGCGGCGCGCCAGCCGTATTGAGGCGCCGCCAGCCCGGCGATGGCGAAGGAAAGCGCGGTGCCGATGCCGAAAAAGGAGGTATAGAACGCGATGTAGCGGCTCTGGTTCGGTCCGGAGATGCGGTCGGAGAGCAGGCGCAAACCAGGCATGTACGTGGCCGCGATACCCGCTCCGAGCACGACCTGGAACACTACCGCGCTCCAGAAGCCGGAGGCGGCCAGGCCGAAGCCCGCGCTCGCGACGGCCGCAAGCGAACCCCCGGCGAGGTAAATCCACCGCGCATCGATGCGGTCGGTGAGCGCGGTGGAAAGCGATACCGTGGCCACGTAACCGGCGAAGAACATCCCGCCCACGATGCCCGCCTGCGAGTTGGAGAGCGACCACGCATCGCGTAGCTCGGGCAGCAGCGCCGCATAGGTGGAAAAGCCCAGCATCGAAAGGATGTGGGCCGCGAGCAGAATGAGCGCGGTGCGGTTTATCGGTTCTTGAACGCGGGCTTGCGTTTTTCGAGGAAGGCCGCCATGCCTTCCTTCTGGTCCTCCAGCGCGAACTGCGACTGGAACACGCGGCGCTCGAACAGCACGCCCTCCGCGAGCGAAGTCTCGTACGCCCGGTTGATCGATTCCTTGATCATCATCACGACCGGCAACGAATAACCGGCGATCTTCTCGGCGACCGCGAGCGCCTCGTCCAGCAGTTTTTCCGATGGAACAACCCTGGAAACCAGGCCTGCGCGCTCCGCTTCCAACGCATCCATCGTGCGCGCGGTGAGGCACAGGTCCATGGCCTTCGCCTTGCTGGTGAAGCGCGGCAGGCGCTGCGTGCCGCCGTATCCAGGCATGATGCCGAGATTGACTTCGGGCTGGCCGAACTTGGCGTTTTCGGCTGCGATCACGATGTCGCACTGCATGGCGAGCTCGTTGCCGCCGCCCAGCGCATACCCCGCCACCGCGGCGATCACGGGCTTGCGCACGGTGCGGAAATGCTCCCACGAGGTGATGTAGTCGCCCAGGTAGGCATCCATGTAGCTGTAGCCCTTCATCTCGGCGATGTCGGCGCCGGCGGCGAACGCCTTTTCGCTGCCGGTGATGACGATCGCGCCGATCCCGTCATCGGCGTCGCAGGCCCTGAGCGCCTGGCCGAGCTCGGCCATGAGCTGAGGACTGAGCGCGTTGAGCTGCTTGGGGCGATTGAGCCTGACAAGGCCGACGCGCCCCCTCTTCTCCACTGAGATGAACTGGTATGTCATCGGTTGGCTGCCTTGAGCTCGGAAAGCGGCACCGCGCCGGGAATGTCGATGCGCTTGCGCCCCGGCTCGACCGCGGCGAGCGCCTCGGTTTCGCGCATGGTGGCGGCGCTGCGTCGCGCGAGCGCCTGGTAGAGCAGCATGTTGTCCTCTTTCCAGCGCAACTCCTGGTCGGTCAGAATGCGCATCACCCGGGCGGGTATCCCCGCGACCAGGTTGCGCGGCGCGATCTTGTGCTCCGCCTTCACGAAGGCCAGCGCGGCAACCATCGCTTCCTCGCCCACCTCGGCGTTGTCGTTGACCACGGCGTTCATGCCGATCAGCGCGCCACGCCGCACGACGCAGCCATGCAGCACCGCCCCGTGACCCACGGTGGCCTGTGCGCCGACGACGGTATCTTTGCCCGGAAAGCCGTGCAGCAGGCAGCTGTCCTGCACGTTGGCGCCCTCCTCCACCACGATGCGGCCGAAATCGCCGCGAAGGCAGGCGCAAGGACCAATATAGGCTCGCGCCGCGACGATGACGTCGCCGATCAGCACCGCGCTTGGATGGACGTAGGCGCTCGGGTCGACGACCGGCGTGATGCCGTCGATCGAATAGACTCTGGGCACCGTCCGATTGTAAGCTTTTCCGAATGGCACCGATCCTGGTTTCGCGCGAAGGCGGGATTCTCTCGCTGACGCTCAATCGCCCCGATAAGCTGAACGCCTTCAATCCGGAGATGCACAAGCTGCTGCGCGAGGCGCTGGAGGAAGCGCGCGACCAAGCGGCGGTGCGCGCGGTACTGCTCACCGGCTCGGGGCGCGGCTTCTGTGCCGGGCAGGACCTGTCCGAACGTAACATCAGTGCGGACGCCGCGCCGATCGATCTCTCGGTGAGTCTCGGCTCCAACTACAACCCGCTGGTGCGGCGCCTGCGCGCGCTGCCCAAGCCGATCGTATGCGCAGTGAACGGCGTGGCCGCGGGCGCCGGCGCCAACATCGCTCTCGCCTGCGACATCGTGCTGGCCGCTCGTTCGGCGAGCTTCGTGCAGTCGTTCTCGAAGCTCGGCCTGGTGCCCGATTCCGGCGGCACGTATTTCCTGCCGCGCCTCGTCGGCAGCGCGCGCGCCATGGGCCTCGCGCTTCTCGCCGAACGTCTGAGCGCGGAGGAGGCTGAGCGCTGGGGCCTCATCTGGAAGGCGGTGGACGATGCCCACTTGATGGACGAAGCCTCGACCCTTGCTCGTTTGCTCGCCGCCGGGCCGACCAAGGGCTATGGCCTGATCAAGAAGGCGTTCCAGGCCTCCGCGGGGAACTCTCTCGACGCGCAGCTCGAGTTGGAACGCGACCTGCAGCGTGAGGCGGGCTTCTCGGAGGATTACCGGGAAGGGGTCGCAGCGTTCATGCAGAAGCGCAAGCCTCAGTACAAAGGCAAGTGAAGACTTTTCCGCTGGAGGCGATCGAAACGGCCCCTCCGGAAGCACTGAGGGCGCTGCAGCTAGAGCGGCTGCAGTGGTCGCTGCAGCACGCATACGACCACGTGCCTCACTACCGGAGGAAGTTTGACGGCGCGGGCGTGAAGCCCGGCGACTGCCGCTCGCTCGAAGATGTGGCGCGATTCCCCTTCACGACGAAGGCCGACCTGCGCGACTCCTACCCGTTCGGCCTGTTCGCCGTGCCGATGGACCGGGTGGTGCGCATCCACGCTTCGTCCGGGACCACGGGAAAGCCCACCGTCGTAGGCTACACCGCGAAGGACATCGACACCTGGGCGCATCTCATGGCGCGCTCGATCCGCGCGGCGGGCGCTCGTCCCGGCGACAAGGTACATGTGGCCTACGGCTACGGGCTGTTCACCGGAGGCCTGGGCGCGCATTACGGCGCAGAGCGGCTCGGCCTTACCGTCATTCCTCTCGGCGGCGGCATGACCGAGCGGCAAGTCCAGCTCATCCACGATTTCAAGCCCGACATCATCATGGTGACGCCAAGCTACATGCTTGCCATCGCCGACGAGATGGAGCGTCAGGGCATCGATCCGCGCTCGTGCTCGCTGCGCATCGGGATCTTCGGCGCCGAGCCCTGGACCGGCGAGTTGCGGCGCTCGATCGAATCCAGGCTCGCGCTCGAGGCGATCGATCTCTACGGCCTGTCCGAGGTGATGGGGCCCGGCGTGGCGCAGGAGTGCATCGAGACCAAGGACGGGCTTACGGTCTGGGAAGATCACTTCTATCCCGAAATCGTGGACCCGGTGAGCGGCGCTCCGCTGGCCGACGGCGAGAAAGGCGAGCTGGTGTTCACCTCGCTCACCAAGGAGGCGCTGCCGGTAATTCGCTACCGCACGCGCGACCTCACCCGGCTGGTTCCCGCCACTGCGCGCGCCATGCGCCGCATGGAGCGCATCTCGGGTCGCTCCGACGACATGCTGATCATCCGCGGCGTCAACGTGTTCCCGTCGCAGATCGAGGAGCTGATCCTCAAGCAGCCGGGCCTGAGTCCGCACTACCTGCTCGAAGTCTCCAAAGACGGTCCGCTCGATCATCTCACCGTGGTAGTCGAGGGGGACGCGGAAGCCACCGCGGGCCTCAGGCACAGCATCAAGTCCTACATCGGCATCAGCGCAGACGTGAAGATCGGCGCGATCGAGCGCTCCATGGGCAAGGCAAAGCGCGTCATCGACAAGCGTCCGAAGTAAAGGGTGACGTTTTTCCACCGCCCAGCACGCCGCGGCGTGCTAGAAACGACTTGGGAGGGACGCGCTCATGAAAGTCGGACATATCGTCGTGCTGCTCATCCTCAGCACTCTGGCCGGGTGCGGCGTCGAGACCATGGGCGCGGCCGCCACCAGCGCCGCGGCCAGGAAGCAGGAGCTCGAGCAGGCGCAGAAAACCGCGCAGCAGGCCCGACAAAAGGTCGACCAGGCCATGCAGCTTCAGCGGGAGCGCCTGCAAGCCACTGAGTAGTTTCGGCAAACGGACGCAAGAAGCGGATAGATGCCGACAGCGCCACCCGGTAAAGTGGCGCCATGGACGGTTTCATCGATAAGGCAAGGGCCTACCTCGACTCCAGGCGCGGTGAGCGAGTCACCCTGGACGAGCTCGCGCACGCCGTCGGCGCGAGTCCGTTTCACCTGCAGCGCCGCTTCAAGGAGGCGTTCGGCGTGTCGCCTCGCGATTACCAGGAGGCGCACCGGGTCGAGTCCGTAAAAGCATCGCTCCAGAATGGACGCCGGGTCGCGGATGCGGTGTTCGACGCCGGCTACGGCTCGGTTTCGCGGTTTTACGAAAAGCCGATGCTTGGCATGAAGGCGCGCGACTATCGGGCCAAAGGTAAAGGCCAACGCATTTCGTACTGCTCTTTCTTCTCACCCCTCGGCACCGTGCTCATCGCTGCGACGGACAAAGGCCTCTGCTCCGTCAAGCTCGGCGATGACGCCAAGCGCCTCGAGCGCCTCCTTGCGGAGGAGTTCAGCGCCGCCGAAATCGTCACGCGCGAATTGAAGGACTTGAAAGCCAAGATTCTCGCCTTCATCGCAGGCGAGGCGAACCTCGCCCGGCTACCGCTCGATATCCGCGGCACGGTGTTCCAGCGCCGCGTGTGGGACGAGCTGCGGCGCATCCCGCGCGGCCAGACGCGCACGTATCAGGAAATCGCCCGCGCCATCGGCGCGCCGGAGGCGGT
>JBJMWH010000420.1:0-8192 GCA_045810245.1 Burkholderiales bacterium
ACCACAACTGGGTCTACGACCACGAGGGCAACCTAGCCAGCGTCGCGTTCCGCCGCGGCATCGCCGGCAAGGGTGGCCTGCCGGCCGACTCCAAGCCGGAGACGCAGGCGCCGAAAAAGCTGCGCGTCGCTTCCCTGCAGGGCCTGATCTGCGGCACGCTCTCGGCTTCGGCGCCTTCGCTCGAGGACTACATCGGGCCGGACATCGTCCCGCGCATCCGGCGCGTGATGAAAAAGCCCGTGAAGGTGCTCGGCACGTACACCCAGATCCTGCCGAACAACTGGAAGCTCTACATGGACAACGTGAAGGACACGTACCATGCGAGCCTCCTGCACCTCTTCTTCACGCGCTTTCGCATCAACCGCCTGACGCAGAAAGGGGGCGTGTTCGTGTCGAAGGACGGCGCGCACCACTGCACCTTCACCGAGATGGTGGAAGACACGGGCGATGCCTACGAGAAGGACGGCATGCGCTCGGCCGGTTCCTCAAAAGACTTCAGGTTGGAAAACGCGGAACTGCTGGAGCAGGCCGACGAGTTCGGCGACCGGGTATCGATCCAGATCCTTTCGCTCTTCCCCGGCTTCGTGCTGCATCAGATCCGCAACTCGCTCGCCGCGCGCCAGGTGGTACCTAAGGGCGTCGATCGCACCGAACTCCACTGGACGCTGTTCGGCTTCGCCGACGACGATCCGGCGATGCAGCGCCGGCGCATCCTGCAGGCGAACCTGGTCGGCCCGGCGGGCTATATCTCGATGGAGGACGGCGCCGCGACCGGCTTCGTCCAGCGCGGCGTGGCCGCATCGCCCGACCGCGCCTCGGTGATCGAGATGGGCGGCTCCACGATCGGCTCGGGCGACTCGCGCGTGACCGAGACCGCGGTGCGCGGCCTGTGGCAGACCTGGCGCCGTTACATGGACCTGTAGTTGGAGCCGCAGCTGCAGCTCGTGGTCGAGCACCTCCACGCCCGCTACGCGCACGCCCTCGACGCCGACCGGCTCGAGGAGTGGCCGCAGTTCTTCACCGAGCAGGGCACCTACCGCATCACGACCGCGGAGAACGAGGAGCGCGGGCTGCCGCTGCCGGTGCTCTACGCCGAGGGACGGCCGATGCTGCGCGACCGCGTGGCATCCCTGCGCCATGCCAACATCTATGAGCCGCAGCGCTACCGCCACCTCGTGTCGTCGATCCTGGTCGAGCGCACCGGCGAGCACAGCGCGGCCTCGCGCGCCAATTTCCTCGTGGTGCGCATCATGCAGAATAGCCAAAGCCTGCTCTTCGCGAGCGGCCGCTACGTCGACCGCATCGCGCTCGCGCCCGAGCCGCGCTACGAGGAGCGCGTCGTGATCTGCGACAGCCGCGCCTTCGACACGCTGCTCGCCATCCCGCTCTAGAATTGCGGCATGGCCTCCTGGCTTATTCCCGCCTTGAAAGCGGTACTGCCGCACGTCAAGACAATCTACGAGACCGCCGCTCCGGTGTTCACGAAAAAGAGAGCCGAAGCGGTGCCGGATCCGACCCAGCTCCTGCAGCAGCAGATCGGCGAGCTGCAGTCGGCCGCGGCGCAGAATACCGCGCACGTGAAGGAGCTCGCCGCGCAGCTGCAGAGCACCGTGGCGGCGCTGCAGGAAGCCGCGCAGCTCGCCGAGCATCGCATGCGCCGCATTACCATCCTCGCGTCGGTCGCGGGCGCGCTTGCGCTCTGCGCCCTGGCGGTGGCGACCGTCGCGCTGCTACGCTAGGCCGCTAGCGCGGCGGCGCGAGCTGGAATTTCTCCATCCGGTAGCGCATCGTGTCGCGCGACACCCCGAGAAGGCGCGCGGCGCGGCTCACATTCCACTGGGTGGTCTCGAGCGATTCGAGCATCAGCGCGCGCTCGGCGCGATCGAGCCGCGAGGATTCCGGCGCCGCATCGGCCGCCGCCGCGGCGCTTTGCGCTGCGGCGGGCTGCGGCGCGCCAGCCAGCGGCGACAGGCTCGTGGGCTCGAGCTCGAGCATCGGCCCGGCTGCGAGCAGCACCGCCTGCTCGACGACGTTGCGCAGCTCGCGCACGTTGCCCGGCCAGCAGTGCGCGGCGAGCAGCCGCTCGGTCGCGGCAGACAGCCGCAGACCCGGCTTGCCGTAGCGCGCGCCGTGCACGGCGAGGAAGTGGCGCGCGAGCAGCAGGATGTCCCCGCCGCGCTCGCGCAGCGGCGGCACCGCGAGCTCCACCACGCGCAAGCGGAAATACAGGTCGGAGCGGAAGCGCTGCTCCTTCACCAGGGTCTCGAGCGGCCGGTGGGTCGCGGCGACGATGCGCACGTCGACCTTCTGGTCGCGCAGGCTCCCCACGCGGCGCACCGACTTCTCCTCGAGCAGCTTGAGAAGTTTCGCCTGCAGGCCGAGATCCATGTCGCCGATCTCGTCGAGGAACAGCGTTCCGCCCGCCGCGGTCTCGACCAGGCCGAGCTTGCGCTCGCGCGCGTCGGTGAACGCGCCGCGCTCGTGTCCGAAGAGCTCGGACTCGAGGAGCTGCGCCGGGATCGACGCGCAGTTGATCTCCACGAACGGCTTGTCGGCACGCCGGCCCGAGTAGTGCAGCGCACGTGCGACGACCTCCTTGCCGACCCCGGTTTCTCCCGTCACCAGGACTGCCGGCGCGTCGGTGTCGGTGAGGCGCATTTCCGCGTCGATCACCTGCGCGAGGCGCCTCTTCAGTGCGCGCATCGGCTCGGACTCGCCGAGCAAATTCTCCAGTCCGGCGTGTGCGGCGTGGCGCCGCTCGTGATAATGCAGCGTCTCCTCGCGGCGCACTTCACCTAACGCCTTTTCGAGAAGCAGGGTCAGCTTGCTCAGCGACACCGGCTTGGTCAGGAAGTCGTAGGCGCCCGCCTTCATCGCCTCGACCGCCGTCTCCACGCTGCCGTGCCCGGTGAGCATGATGACAATGAGGCTCGGGTCCGAGGCGCGCAGGCGGGTGAGTGCGGCGAGCCCGTCCATGCCGGGCAGCCGCAAGTCGAGCACCACCGCCTCGGGCTTGAAGCGGTCGAAGGCGGCGAGCCCTTCCTCCGCGCTGCCCGCGGTCTCGGCATCGTAGCCGTTGCGTTGCAGGTAGGTCTTGATGTTGCGAGCAAGCGTCGCTTCGTCTTCGACCACCAGGACGGCGCAGGGCATTGCGGTCTCCTTATGGGGCCGGCAGCAGCACGTCGACGGTGGTGCCGGCGCCCGGCGTGCTCGCGAGCGCGATCGAGCCGCCGAAGCGCTGCACGATGCGCCGGGCGAGCGGAAGGCCGATGCCGATGCCTTTCGGCTTGCTTGTGTGGAACGGCTTGAAGGCGCCCTGCACGTCCTTCGGGGTCATGCCCGGGCCGTTGTCGCGCACGCTCACACGCAGGCCGTGCTCGCCGTCGCGCTGCACCGCAACGCCGATGCTGCCGTCGCGCTCGATCGCCTCCATCGCGTTGGCGATCAGGCTGGTGAACACGTGCTCCAGCATCAGAGCGTCCGCCTTGACCGGCGGCAGCGGTGCGTCGATGTCCACGGTGGCGCGGATGTGGCGCCGCTCGAGCTCGCGCTCGAAGCCGGCAAGGCTCGCCTGCACCAGCGCGCCGACCTGGACCGGCTCGGCCTGGTCGCCGAGCGGCTGCGAGTAGGAGAGCAGCCGCCGAATCCACGACTCGAGCCTGTCCACCTGCTCCACGATGTCGCGCGCCTCGTCACGCCAATCGATCGGCCGCGAGTCGAGGGCGAGCTCGGCCGAGGAGCGGATCGACGCCAGCGGATTGCGAATGCCGTGCGCGACGGCCGAGCTCATCTCGCCGATCGCGGCGAAGGTCTCCGACTGGACCAGGCGCTCGCGCTGCGCCCGGATCGTCGCGTCAGCGCGGCGAACCAGCCAGAAGAGCGTCGCATAAAGGAACAGGCCGGCGAGCGCTGCACCCACCCAGATCGCGCGCTCGCCGACCGCGATCGCCTCGAACAGCGCCTGCGGCGTCTTGTAGAGCTCCACGACTCCGACCACTTCGCCGGTAGCGCTCGCGCGCACCGGCGTGTAGATCTCGAAGAAATACCGGTAGCGGGGATCGAGCGCCTCGTGCTCGGTCTTCGCGCGCTCGCCGCCGTGCGCGACTATCTTGCCTGCAAGGGCGTCCTCGAGCTCGTCGTTGTCGGCGAAGTGGCGGCCGATGAGCGCCGGGTCCGAGGACCAGATCACGCGGCGCTCGCGCGAATAGAGATTCGCCCGCAGCACGTCGGGCAGCGCGGCGATATGGGCAACGAACTCCCGGTATTCGCCGGTTTGCGCGACGGTGCCGGCGAAGTAGCCTGCCGCCTGCTCGACGTCCATCAGGCTGTCGATGACTTCTGCGGTGAGGCGCGCCTCCTGCTGAAGCATGCGCTGCGTCAGGAAGCCGGACAGGAGCCAGCCGCTCACCACGCTGATCGAGGCGATTGACACCAGCCCGACCGCGGCGAACCAGCGGCTCAGGTTGAACGGGTTGCTTTGCATTCCAAGCACAGTCTAGGTCCGCTACTTCAGCTTTTTTTGACCTACATCAAAGCGAACGGCGAGCCTCGCCTGCCGGCTCGCCGTCCGTGTGGATGCGACTGTGAAACTGTTAGCCCAGGATGAAGTCGACGCCGTGGTCGTCTTCGCCGTCGACGAGATCGTCGGCCCCGTGCTTGGCGAGGATGACGTCGACACCGTGGTCGTCGAACGGATCGGCCGCATCATCGGCGCCGTGCTTGCCGATGATGAAATCCACGCCGCGGTCATCTGCGCCATCGACCGCGTCATCGGCGCCATGCTTCGACAGCTTGTACGCGCACAGGTCGGTGCCGCGGTCATCGCAGCCCGGATCTTCGCTGCCGACCGGGTCGTCGGCACCGTGCTTCGCCAGCGTGGTGAGCGCGGAAGCCGGGGCGGCGGCCGGGGCGCTTTCGGTACGGGTTGCGGCGGAAGCGCCGGAGGAAATGAGGGCGAGCGCCGAAAGGACTGCGGAAAGAAGGGCGGTTCTGCTGTTCATGAGAGGCTCCGTGAGTTGTGGTTGGGTCGATCCCCGCGCCATCCTTTACGCACCTCGCATGCCAGCGCCTTCCCCGGAGCGTCAATTCCACTCTAAACGCATCAGCGCAAAGAAGATTTCCAACCGCCGCGGTCTTCACCCGGGCATTGCGCCGGAGTGGGCCCTGGGGCATATACCCCACCAAGTGGTGGGCCTGCCCCAGGGCTAGAACGTCACGACGTCAGTTCGCGGCGAAGCAGTAGAAGTAGCCGTTGCCGCCGGTGCCGTTCAGCGCCTCGAGGCTGCAGCCGCGCGACGGATGCGACGAGTTCCAGGACTTCGAGGACGCGTCGTCGCGCAATCCCTCGCGGTCGTGGTGGCCGACGAACGCCGAGCCCTCGCCGCCGCTGGTCCAGTTGCGACAAGTCGAGTCGCCCTTGTCCGCCGGAAACGCGCGCCCATCGGCCTGCGAGCCTGTGAGGATGTCGTGGTAGTTCGGCTTCAGGCGGCGGCTATTCACCTGCTCGCCTTTAGCCGTCAGCGCCGTATCGAAGTTGATGTTCGGATTGCCGTGCAGCTCCTCCACATCCTTCGCCACGACCACGCCCTTCGCGTTGCGCCATGGACCCTTGCCGATCCGGTCGCGTGCGTTCACCGCCGCCTGCCCGTCGGCCCCGGTCGTGCTGAGATAAGCGCGCCAGGTCTTCCCGCCCGCATTCGCCTCCTTCGCGAGCGCCTGGCAACGCGCGTCGGCTCCCGTCAGCCCGCCCAGGTCGCCGCCCCTGCCAGGATTGGCAGCGAGAAAGAAGGTCATGGCCGAGTCTTGTGCCTCCGCCGCACCGCCAATAGTCATTGCCGCAACGCACAGTGCGCTTAGAAGCTTGCGATTCATGGTGATCCTCCTCGATTGGGTTGGGGACGTAGAGAGAACACCGCCGGCTGCCAAGTAATCCTTCCGTCCATGCGACAGGCACCTGACAAGTGACTGATTCATTTGTTCACCTCGTTCTGGTGCGCCAAGATATACGAAAATGTTTCGGGATACGACACATGGAGCGCCCGCGCCCTGTTTGGAACATCATCGCCTGTATCAGCTGCGTGGCCGCGGTGTTAGGCCTCGCGGGCGTGGTCAACTATTCGGCTCATTACGGCAATAACAACCCCAAGATCGCAGACCCGAGCAGCGGTCGAATACATGGGTACAACCACCACGGGAAAGTCGTGTATCTGAACGATAGCGAGTTAATGCGCATTCGCTTGGCGCAGGGCGCGCTCATTATTGGTGGTTTTGGTTTTGTGGTTGCCGGAAGTTTCGGACGTATGTTTCGGTCAAATCGATAGATGTGCCGCCTGACTGCGCGTTGTTGACCGACGGTGCGTACCGTCACTATCGCCGTCGCCTCGGAAGAGGAAGTGCGCGCCATCGCATTGTGGCGGCGCCTGCGCGAATTTAACTACCGGATTGTCGGTAAATATCCGGAAGGCCAGAACGTCTGGCTGAACGCGAAGGACAATGCAGGCAATGTCCTCGGTGGATTTCGCGGCGAAGTCTATTTCAACTGGCTTTTCGTCAACATCCTCTTCGTCGAGGACTCCCAAAGGCGCCAGGGAATCGGGACCCGGCTGCTCGCTGAAGGGGAAGCTCAGGCGACGACGCTTGGTGCGCGTCGGGCGCGCCTCGAAACGTTCGACTGGCAGGCGCCGGCGTTCTATGCGAAGCACGGGTACCGTGAGCTGATCAAGCTGCCCGGGTACTATCTCGACCACTCGTTGTCGCTCATGGTGAAGGAGCTCTGAAATGAAAGCGGCTTTCGTGGTGTTCAACCGGCTTACGTCGCTCGATTTTGTCGGCTTCTACGATCCGATCACGCGGTTGAAGTCCATGAAGATCCTCGACGATTTCGATTGGCGCCTCTGCTCCACTACGCGCTCGGTGGTCGATGATCGCGGCCTGGCGATGGAGGCAGCCGCGGTTGAGGAGCCCCTCGATTCCTACGACCTGCTGTTCGTCCCCGGCGGAATCGGCACGCGAGACCTGCGGCACGAGCGCAGCTTCATCGACTGGCTGAAAACCGCCCGCTCCGTGCCGCTCAAGGTCTCGGTGTGCACCGGCGCGCTGCTGATGGGCGCTGCGGGATTTCTGCAAGGCCGACGCGCAACGACCCATCCAAGCGCCTACAAGGAGCTGGAGCCCTACTGCGGCGAAGTCGTTCGCGAACGAGTCGTCGATGAAGGAGACGTCATTACCGCCGGCGGCGTCTCCGCCTCGATCGACCTGGGCCTGCACCTGGTCCAAAGGTTGGCGGGGGCAGACGCCCGCCAGCGCATCGCCGCACAGATGGACTATCCCTACCTGGCAGCGACCAGATGATGAAGCTCTACATCACTGCGGGGTCGCCGTACGCGCGCATGGCACGCATCGTCGTGCTCGAAAAGAAGCTGGAACGCCGGGTGGAGATCGTGTTCGCGAAGACGCGTGTCGCAGAGAGTCCCTATTACGCGATCAATCCGTCGGGACGCGTGCCCTATCTCGTGCGCGACGACGGCGTCGGGATGGAGGAGTCGGCGCTCATCTGCGAGTACCTGGACCGCCTCGAGGATCAACCGGCGTTCGATCTGCCCTCCGGCGGCGCAGGGCTGGAGGCGCGGCGGCTCGAGGCGCTGGCGCGCAGCCTGGTCGACGGCCTCGCGGTCTGGGGCCGCGAGCTCGCGCGCCCCGAGGACGAGCGTTCCCCTGGCGTGATCGCGCACGAAACCGAGCGCGCGCGGCGCATGATGGACCTCTGGGAGAAGGAGATCGGCCATGCGTACATGCGCGGGCCGCTCAACATCGCACAGATGACGCTCGGCGTCGCGCTGGGTCTGGAGCTGCGCAATCCCGAGTTTGCGTGGCGAGCGGCGCATCCGAAGCTTGCCGGCTGGTACGACCGGCTGGCGGCGCGGGCGTCGTTCGCCGCCACCGCGCCGCCGCGCGCCTGACGCGCCGGCCATGGGCAAGCTCGAAGCGGCGGCGCTGGCGCTCTACGCTGCGACCGTCCTTCTTTGCACGATCCTTGTGGTCGGATACCGAGACCTCGATTTCCTGGGGGCCCTGATCGCGCTCACGCTGCCCTGGAGCCTCGCCACGGTCGTTTTCGTCTGGTCATTGATCCACGGCGCGTCGCTGTGGCTTTTCTGGCTGATCTACCTCGGCGGCGGCGCCGTGAATGTTTA
>JBJMWH010000421.1:0-2651 GCA_045810245.1 Burkholderiales bacterium
GGCGTGGAGCCAGAACCTCGACGCCGAGCGCGCGAGCCGCGCTGGAGCAAAGCGGGTCGAGCGCGACGAGCTCCTCGCGCGCTCGGACGTGGTGACGATCCACCTCGTGCTGAGCGAGCGCACGCGCGGGCTGATCGGCGAGCGCGAGCTCGCCCGGATGAAGCCCACCGCATTCCTTGTGAATACTTCGCGCGGCCCGATCGTCGACGAAGCCGCGCTTGCCTCGGCGCTGAAGAACGGCAAGATTGCGGGCGCGGGAGTCGACGTCTACGACGCCGAGCCGATCGGGCCGGACCATCCGCTTCTCGCGGCACCCAACACCGTGCTTACGCCGCACCTCGGCTACGTGACGCGCGAGAGCTACGGCGCCTACTTCCGCGGCGCGGTCGAGGACATCGCCGCCTGGCGGCGCGGCGCCCCGGTCCGCGTCCTCTAAGGCCGCGCTACAGCGACGCTTGCTTGACTGCGGGAAGGTTCGTGCAGCGGTAGTAGGCGACCTGCGCGTCCTTGAAGGCGTTGACGTTCACGATGCCGACCGTCATTTCACTCGGCGTCATGATGTACGCGTAGTTGGCGCCTTTCTTCGGTGCGGCGTCGACCGCGGCTGCGGTCACTTTTTCGGTCGCCGCCACCTTGTCCATGGTGCCCTTCATGCCCCATTCCTGCCTCTCCTGCGAGAGCTTGGTGCAGCCGTAGTCCGCCTTCGGCTCGGCCTGCCCGGCCATGACGCGCTGGCCCGACTTGGCGTGGTAATCCTTGACCGTGAGCTGGCCCATGGTGGAGCACGCGGCCAGCGCGCACGACGCGAGGAGTGCGATTGTTGTTCTTTTCAGCATGGTGTTTTCCCCGGTTATGAAGCCAGGCAAGATTAACTTCGGGGCTCACCTGCGTCGATGAACTATGACGCACCGCTCCAGGGCTTCAATCCGACACCGTGATCTTCGCTTCCCGCACCACGCGCGCCCAGAGTGGGAGCTCCCGCGCGATCAGGCTCGCGAGCTCCTCCGGGCCGCCGGCGGGTGTCTCGATGCCGTCCGCCTGGAAGCGCGCCGCGATTTTGGGCGAACGCGCCGCCTTGGCGAGTGACGACGAAAGGATCGAGACCGCCTCCGCGGGCGTGCCGCGCGGCGCTAGCACGCCGATCCACAGGTAGCCCTCATAGCCGGGGAAGCCGGACTCGGCGAGCGTTGCCACGTTCGGGAGCTGGGGCAGGCGTGCGCGCCCCGCGGTCGCGATCACCTTGACCTTGCCCGAGGGCAACAGCGGCGAGGTCGTCGCGTAAGTGTCGTACTTCAGCTGGACCACGCCTGCAAGGAGATCGGTCAGCGCGGGCGCCGCGCCTTTGTATGCGACGTGGGTAACCTGCACGCCGGCCTGGCGCAAGAGCAGCTCCATCGTAATGTGGGGCAGCGTGCCGATACCGGCGGAGGAATAGCTGAGCTTGCCAGGATTCGCCTTGGCATACTTCAGCATGGCGCCGAGCGTGTCGAACGGTGCCGAAGGATGCGCAATCAGGAGCTCCGGCACATTGCCGATGAGGCTCACCGGTACGAAATCCGCCACGGTGTTGAACGGCATCTTCTGCCTCAGCGCGGGATTGATCGTGTGATTCGGAGTCGTCACGAGTACGGTATAGCCATCGGCAGGAGCGCGCGCGACCGCTTCGCTGGCGATGATGCCGGCGGCACCGGGCCGGTAGTCGAGCACCAGCGGCTTGCCCAGCAACTCGGAAGCTTCATTGCACACCAGCCGCGCCACCACGTCCACGGTTCCCCCCGGCGGGAAGGGCATGAGCACCTTGATCGGCCGCTCCGGGTAGGCGGCGGCGAGCGCCGCCTGTGCGACGCTCATGGCGAGCGCTATCCAAAGAATCTTCATAGGCGTTCCCGCTCGATCAGCTCCGCTACATTGGCCGCGGCGCTCTGGAGCTCCTCGCGGCTGTTGAGGTAATCCGGGCAGATCCTCAGGTACTCGCCGCGCGCGTCGGTCTTGACGCCGTTCTTCTCGAGCTCGGCCGAGAGCGCTTTCGCCTGCGCATTCCTGAGAGTGACAAATGCGCCATGGTTGTCGCCCGCGCCATCGACTGGAAGAAGCGATTTCAAAATGGCTTTCTGCTCGAGGTTGTGATCTCTTATGCGCGCGACCCCGAGCTCGAGTGTGATTTCGAGCCCGGCAAGTGCCTGGAAGGGCGTCAGCACGGGCGGCGTGGACTCGAGCCACGCGTCGCCTCCGGCAGCAAAGCGCGGCGGCTCGGGCCGCCGGTAGGCGAAGACGTCCTCTTTGGCGAACCAGCCGGTGTCGAGCGTGCGCAAGCCGTGGTGCCTGGGATGCACGTACAGCCAGCAGGCGCCCGGCCCGCCGCGCAGGTACTTGTACGAGCCGCCGACCGCGAAGTCGACGTCGAGCGCATGGACGTTCACCGGCAGCACGCCGAGCGAGTGATAGATGTCGAGCAGCACGCGTCCGCCCGCGCGATGCGTGCGCCTCACCACCTCGTCGAGGTCGCCGACGCAGCGGCCGGTGTTGAACATCACCTGCGACACGACGACGAGGTCCACGGGCGCATCGAGGGCGCCGGTGAGATCGTCGGGCTCGACCAGGGTCAGCGCGATCCGGCCGCGCCGCGCGTACTCGCGCAGGATGACGTCGAG
>JBJMWH010000422.1:0-3069 GCA_045810245.1 Burkholderiales bacterium
ACGATGATCCAGCGCGGCATCATCACGAGCGCCGAGCTCGCGCTGAAAATGCTGCAAGTCGAAAAACGTGATTAAGCCCCGCTTCGGACCCGGCGATGCCGTGCGCGTGATGGAAGCGTATCCGCTCGGGCACGTACGCACGCCGTTCTATATCCGCGGCAAAAGCGGCACGGTCGAGCGGATCTGCGGCGCGTTTCCCAATCCGGAAGAGCTGGCGCAGATGCGCGACGGCCTTCCGGCGCAGCCGCTCTACCGCGTGAGGTTCCGGCAACAGGACGTGTGGCCCGACTACCGCGGCGGTCCCGAGGACGTCGTCGAAGTCGAGATCTATCAACACTGGCTGGAGAAGCCATGAACGATCCGGGCCCGTACCGGCCGCTGACCTACTTCCAGCTCATGGAGATCAGCCTGCGCGAGCTGCTGGTCGAGAAGGGCGTGGTCACCGAAGAGGAGGTCGCCGAGGAGGTCGAGGCGATGCGGCAGCGCGGCTACGAGCGCGGCGCGCGCGTGGTGGCGCACGCGTGGACCGACCCCGAGTACAAGAAGCGCCTGCTCGCGAACGGCACCAAGGCCTGCGAGGAGCTGGGCCTCGAAGTTCCGGCGCTCAAGCTCCTGGTGGTCGAGAACATACCCGAGGTCCATAACGCGATCGTGTGCACGCTCTGCTCGTGCTACCCGCGCATGCTCCTCGGCATTCCGCCCGAGTGGTACAAGTCGCGCAACTACCGCTCCCGCATGGTGCGCGAGCCGCGCGCGGTGCTCGCCGAGTTCGGCCTGGAGATTGCGGAGCAGGTCGCGATCCGCGTGCACGATTCCACCGCCGACATGCGCTACCTCGTGCTGCCGATGCGCCCGCCGGGGACCGAAGGCTGGAGCGAGGAGCGGCTCGCCTCGCTCGTCACCCGGGACTGCATGATCGGGGTCGCCGTGCCCAAGGCTTCATAAGGAGTGGCCAGAAAGCCGATCGAGCCCAGGGCCGTGGTGCCGCTGGGGGACTGCGCGGCGTACATCGAGTTTGCCGACAAGCTCGACCTCGAGGTCAACGCATTCGTGCAGCAGCTTGCGGTCGCGGTGCACGCGCGTGCGCGGCCGTGGCTGCGCGATGTGGTGCCGGCGCTCGGCGGCATCGCGCTGCACTACGACCCCGACCATCCCGACGTGCACGGCGATGCGCTCGAGGCCGCCGCGATCCTGGTGCAGGAATGCATGAAGGGGAATGGCGCCGCAGAGGAAGCGCCGGTGCGCGCGGTCGAGGTCCCGGTGTGCTACGAGCGCGAGTTCGCGCCCGACCTCGAGGAGGTCGCAAGACACGCGAAGCTCGACCTCGAGGAGATCGCCCGGATCCATGCCGCGGGCGAGTACCGCGTGCTCATGATCGGCTTCGCCCCGGGGCACGCGTACATGAGCGGCCTCGATGCGAAGCTCGCGGTCCCGCGGCGCGCTACGCCGCGCGCGCTGGTCGCGCCCGGCGCGGTGGCGATCGCCAACGAGCAGACGGTGATCTATCCATACGCCATCTCCGGCGGCTGGAACGTCATCGGCCGCACGCCGATGGCCGTGTTCGACGCCGCGCGCGAGGCGCCCAGCCTGCTTGCCCCGGGCGACCGGGTGCGCTTTCGGCCCATCTCGGCCGACGAATTCCTGGCGCTGAAGAAATGACCATCCGGGTGCTCAGGCCGGGGCTGCTCACGACGCTGCAGGACCGCGGCCGCCACGGCCTGCAGCACGTGGGCCTGTGCCCTGGCGGCGCGATGGACCCGGTGGCGCTTGCGCTGGCCAACGCGCTGGTAGGCAACGAAGCCGGCGAGGCCGCGCTGGAGATCACCGTGATCGGCCCTGAGCTGTCCTTCGAGGACGAAACGCTCGTCGCGCTGTGCGGCGCCGAGTTCGACGGCAGCTTTCCGCATAACCGCCCGGTGCTGGCGCCGGCCGGCAGCCGATTCAATGTCGGGCACGCGGGGCGCGGCGCGCGCGCCTATCTCGCGGTGGCGGGGGGCTTCTCGGTGGAGCCGGTGCTCGGCAGCCGCAGCACCTATCTGCCCGGACACTTCGGCGGCTTCCAGGGCCGCTCGCTCAAGCACGGCGACGCGCTCGCGCTGCGCGACCCGGAGGCGACCGGCCGCTTCGCCAAGCTGAAGAAGACCCGCAACGGGACCGTGAAGTGGTCCGCGCCGCCCTTCACTCTGCCCGACCGCGAGCCGATCCTGGTGCACGTCCTCGAGGGTCAGCACTTCGCGAGCTTCGACTCGAACGCGCAACGCAGCTTCTTCGACACGGTGTGGAAAATCGCGCCGGAGTCCAACCGCATGGGCTTTCGGCTGTCGGGGCCGGTGCTCGCGCGCAGCGAGCAAAATGAGATATTGTCCGGCCCGACCGCGCTCGGCACGGTGCAGGTGCCGGCGAACGGGACGCCGATCGCGCTCATGGCCGATCACCAGACCACCGGCGGGTACCCGAGGATCGCGGAGATCGTCTCCGCCGACGTGGCGCGCCTTGCTCAGCTCGCGCCCGGCGGGACCGTGCACTTCGCGCGCTGCGACCTCGGCATGGCGGCGGAGTTGCGCCATGACGCCAGGGAAAGGCTCTCCACGGCGCTCCGCGGCATCGCGTGGAACTACGGCCAATGACCACCATCGACATCAACTGCGACATGGGCGAAAGCTACGGCGCCTGGAAAATGGGCGCCGATGCGGCGGTGATGCCGCTCATCTCCTCGGCCAACATTGCCTGCGGCTTCCACGGCGGCGATCCGGCGACCATCCGGACTACCGTGCAGCTCGCGCTGGACCACGGCGTAGCCATCGGCGCGCATCCGTCGCTTCCCGACCTGCAGGGATTCGGCCGGCGCGTCATGAAGATCTCGCCCCAGGACATGTACGACCTCGTGGTCTACCAGGCGGGCGCGGTCGAGGCGTTCGCCCGCGCCGCCGGCGCGCGGCTGCACCACGTGAAGTGCCACGGCGCGCTCTACAACATGGCGGCGAACGACGAGGGCCTCGCCGACGCAATGGCGCGCGCGGTGAAGGACCTTGGAGGGAATTTGATTTTGTATGCGCTCTCAAACTCGCT
>JBJMWH010000423.1:0-11044 GCA_045810245.1 Burkholderiales bacterium
CTGGTGGAGGAGATCCGGCCCGACGAGGTCTATAATCTCGCCGCGCAAAGCCATGTGGCGGTCAGCTTCGATTCGGCCGACTACACCGCCAATGTCGACGCCCTCGGCACGCTGCGGCTGCTCGACGCCCTGCGCACCGCCGGCCTCATCAAGACCAGCCGGTTCTACCAGGCGTCCACCTCCGAGCTCTACGGCCTGGTGCGCGAGACGCCGCAGACGGAAGCCACGCCGTTCTACCCGCGCAGCCCCTACGCGGTGGCGAAGCTCTACGCGTACTGGATCACGGTGAATTATCGAGAGGCCTACGGCATCTACGGCTGCAACGGCATCCTCTTCAACCACGAATCGCCGCGCCGCGGGGAAACCTTCGTCACGCGCAAGATCACGCGCGCCCTCGCGCGCATCAAGCTGGGGCTCCAGGAGTGCGTGTACCTCGGCAACCTCAACGCGCTGCGCGACTGGGGCCACGCCAAGGACTACGTCGAGATGCAGTGGATGATGCTGCAGCAATCCGAGCCCGAGGATTACGTGATCGCGACCGGCCGCCAGTTCAGCGTGCGCGAGTTCGTCGAGCGCGCCGCCGCCCACCTCGGCATGCGCCTCTCCTGGCGCGGCGAGGGGGTGAACGAGCAGGGCTTCGACCAGCATGGCCGCTGCCTCGTGCGTGTGGATCCGCGCTACTTCCGCCCCGCCGAGGTCGAGACCTTGCTCGGCGACGCGTCGAAGGCGAGACGCAAGCTCGGCTGGGCGCCGCGCATCACGTTCGAGGAGCTCGTCGCCGAGATGGTGCGCGAGGACTTCAGCCTGGCAAAGCGCGACGCGCTGCTCGCGCGCCACGGCTACTCTCAGATCGCACGCTCGGCATGAGGATCTACGTCGCGGGACACCGCGGCATGGCGGGCTCGGCGATCGTGCGTCGGCTGCGCGCCGCCGGCTACGACGAAATCATCATCCGCAGCCGCGACGAGCTGGATCTCACGAACCAGCGCGCGGTGTTCGAGTTCCTCGCGCGTGAGCGCCCCGATTACGTCTTTCTTGCCGCGGCGAAGGTCGGCGGCATCCACGCCAACGCGAGCCGCCCGGCCGAGTTCCTGTACCAGAATCTCGCGATCGAGGCGAACCTCATCCACGGCGCCTGGCGCGCCGGAGTACAGCGCCTGCTTTTCCTGGGCTCATCGTGCATCTATCCGCGCGACTGTCCCCAGCCGATCGAGGAGCGCTATCTCCTCGGCGGGCCGCTCGAGGCGACCAACGAACCCTATGCGATCGCGAAGATCGCGGGCCTGAAGCTCTGCGAGGCCTACAACCGCCAGTACGGCACCCGCTACGTCGTGGTTATGCCGACGAACCTCTACGGCCCCAACGACAACTACGATCTCGAGACGAGCCACGTGGCGGCGGCGCTGTTGCGCAAGGCTCACGAGACGAAGCTCGCGCGGCGCGAGGAGCTGGTGGTCTGGGGCACGGGCAGCCCGCGGCGGGAGTTCCTGCACGTCGACGATCTTGCCGACGCCTGCATTTTCCTGATGGAGCGCGGTTACGCCGGGCCGCTCGTCAATGTCGGCACCGGCGAGGACTTGCCGATCCGCGAGCTCGCCGCGCTGATCATGCGCGTGGTCGGGCTCGAGGCGCAGCTGCGCTTCGATACGACCAAGCCCGACGGCACGCCGCGCAAGCTCCTCGATGTCCGGCGCCTGCATGGCCTCGGCTGGCACGCCCGCATCCCCCTTGCCGAGGGCCTGCGCGCGACCTACGATGACTTCAGCGCCTTGTACGGCGGCGTCACCGCTTCAGCTACCGCAACTACTTGATCCCGCTGTAGGAACGGCTCCATTCGCGGGGTCTGTCGCCACCCGGCGACAGGTTTATCATTTGCGAAACAGGTAGTTGTAAAAGCTTCCCTCGTCTTTCGTCGTTCGCCCCCTACATTCCGTGTAGCCTCCGCGGTGACGCCGTTGTAGTTAAGGACTTGATTAGGCGTGTAGTTGTATTAGTGGCACGGGTCGTGCTATCCCCTACCTGCTTTTTCCGAATTAGGGGAACACATGCAAGTCAAAAGAACTTCGGTCGCCTTCGCGGCGATCGTACTGTGCACCGCCCTGCCCGCCGCAGCCCAGAGCGTGACCATCGAGGCCGAGAGCATGGCGCTCTCCTCCTACGTGGTCGAGCCCGGCCGCATCCGGGTGTCGTCGACCACCGCAGTGGGAACCGCAACGAAAAGCTTCCCGAATGCGAGCGGCATCTACAACATTCAAGTCTCCGTCGTCGCCGAATCCGACGGCCAGTCGACCCTCGAGGTCTACAAGGGTGCGACCTTGCTGCGCAAGTACACCTACCCGCTCAGCAACAGCACCGCCTCCTTCACCATCAGCAACGTGACGGTGAACAAAGGGGACAGCATCAAGCTGATCGGGCGGCCTAACGCCGGATCGCTCGCACGCGTCGATAAGGTGGCCTTCAGCCTTGTCTCGCTGAGCAGCACCGGTGGCACGACCACCGGTGGCACGACCACTGGCGGCACGACGACCGGCGGCACGACCACAGGCGGCACGACTACTCCTGCGGCCACTGCGGTGACGATCGAGGCCGAAAGCATGGCGCTCTCGACCTACACGGTCGAGAACGGCAACCGGATCAAGCTGCCCTCGACCACTGCGACGGGCACGGCGACGAAGGCTTTCCCCGGCGCCACGGGAACGTACGACATCACCGCCTACGTCGCCGCCGAACCGGACGGGCAGCCGTCGCTGCAGCTGTACAAGGGCGCGACGCTGCTGCGCTCGTACACGTATCCCCTGGTCGACGCCGCCGCGACATTTACCATCAGCAACGTCAGCCTGACGAACAACGAGGTGATCAAGCTGATCGGCAAAGGCGCCGGCGGCGCGCTCGCGCGCGTGGACAAGCTGGCATTCAAGCCGGTTGCGGGCACCACGACCGGTGGCACGACCAGCGGCACGACCACGGGCGGCACCACGACCGACGGCACCACGACTGGCGGCACGACCACGGGCGGCACGGCGGGCGGGCTGACGCTTCCCTCGACCAACACCAAGGCCATCGCCACGTTCGAAGCGCTCGGCCTGTACTGGACGCCGCCTGCCACTCCCGGCTCGGCGGGCTGCAACGTGCAGTACCGCAAAGCGGGTGACGCAGCCTGGAAGAACGCGCTGCCGATGTGGTATGACTCGCGCAACAACGAGTGCCGCGGCAGCATCGTCTATCTCGCGCCCGGCACCGACTACCAGGTGCAGTTCAGCCTCCCGGGCAAGCAGCCGGTCGCGCAGCTCGCGGCGCGCACCTGGAGCGAAAGCCTACCGATCGCCAGGACGGTGACCGTGCCGAGCGGCTCCAGTACGCTCGCCATCACCGAAGGCGGCACCGCGAGCGGCTATGTGCTCTACACCGCCGCTTCCGGCGGCAGCACGATCGACGTGGCGAACGGCAAGCCTAACAACGTCACCATCGCGGCGCCGTACGTCATCTTGCGCGGCTTCACCCTGAAGGGGGCGAAGAACGACGCGGTCCGCCTGCTGCAGGGCGCGCACGACGTGGTCATCGAAGACAACGACATCAGCGGCTGGGGCAGCTACAGCGGCACGACCACCTCCGACGGCCAGCAGGTCGGCACCAATTACGAGGCGGCGGTGCGCGCGGTCCGGCTGACGGGCCTCAGCCGCGTCATCGTCCAGCGCAACAAGATCCATCACCCGCGCTATGGCGCCAACAGCTGGACCTTCGGCCACCCGATGGGGCCGCAGGGGATCGGCTTCATGGAGTCCCCGGGCGGAAACCACGTGTTCCGTCACAACGAGATCTACAGCTCGGCTGGCCACTACTTCAACGACGGCATGGGCGAAGGCGAGAACTTCAGCACCGTGGGCTTCCCGCACGCCGACACCGATATCTACGGCAACATCATCATGAATTGCTGGGATGACGCGATCGAGTCGGAGGGCGGCAACCGCAACGTGCGCATCTGGGGCAACTACATGGACAACACCATGACCGGCGTCGCGACCACCGCCACCGAGACCGGCCCGGTGTACATCTTCAGGAACGTGCACAACCGCAGCCGCAAGCTGTCGACGGTCTCGACCGACCAGGACAGCGGCTCGACCTTCAGCAAGTCGGGCACCAACGGCAGCTTCGGCGACGGACGGCGTTATGTGTTCCATAACACGTTGCTGCAGGCCAGCGCCTCGGGCATGACCTGGCCGCTCGGCGCCCACCAGGGCATCACCGGGCCGGGCGTGCCGATGACCAATACCGTGTCGAGGAACAACATCCTGCACGTCAAGAAGTCGAACTGGTCCGCGATCGACGCGGCCGGCGGCGGCAACGACGATATGGACTACGACCTCTACAACGGCAGCGTCAACATTTCCGGCGCCGAGGTCCATGGCCACGTCGGCACGCCGATCTATGCGTCGGGGCACGGGTGGACGAGCGAGTCGGGCGGCCTGTACCAGCAGGCGACCAACAGCCCGGGCTACGACCGCGGCGTGAGGCTCTCGAACTTCAACGACAACTTCACCGGCGGCGCGCCCGACATCGGTGCGGCGGAAACCGGCCGCCCGGCGATGCGCTTCGGCGTCAAGGCCGCCGCGGCGGCGACGAGCAGCGCCGACGGCGCGGCCGACCGATAGGAGCCGCCATGCACCGCAAACCCTCCGGTTTCACGCTGCTCGAGCTCCTCGTGGTGATCGTGATCATCGGCCTGCTCGCCGGATACGTGGCCCCGCGCTACTTCTCCCAGGTGGGCAGGTCCGAGGTCCAGGTCGCGCGGGCGCAGATCGAATCGCTCGAGAAGGCGCTCGACCAGTACCGCCTCGACATGAGGCGCTATCCAACCGTCGAGGAAGGCCTTTCAGCGCTCGTGGCGAAGCCCGCCAGCGCCGAAGCCTGGGGCGGCCCGTATCTCAAGAAAGCCGTGCCGATGGACCCATGGGGCCGGGCTTACGTCTACCGCATGCCCGCCGAGAAAGGTGAGTTCCAACTCCTCTCCTACGGGCGCGATGGCAAGCCCGGCGGCAACGGTGAGGATGCCGATATCGGCGTCAACTGAAGTTTTTCGGGAATTTGAATGCCTGACGGGTGCTTCGGCGCCCGTTTTTTTTGATTTTGGTCGCGCCCGAGCGACGGGCGCACTGCTTTCAGAATCAACAACTTGTGCGAAAGCATGGGATCTACGTCGTCGCCTCACTACGGCTTTGTCGCGTTGGTCACTACCGGGTTTCCGCTAACACTTTGAATCCCGGTTCTTTCCTCTCCTGGCACGGCTCGTGCAAAGAGCCGGTGCATTAGTCGAAAGCATTACGAGGGAGACTCCGTGAACTACAGAAAATACACCGTGCGCAGCCCGTTGTTCGCGCTGCGCGATCCGCGCCTGGCCGAGCAAGTGCTCGCGGCCTTCAGCGGCGCGACCGGTCAGCGCCTGACACCGCCGCCGCCCCCACCGGGGCGCACCACCGAAGAGGGCAACCGCTGATGCGCGGCAGCGGCTTCTCGATGCTTGCAGTCCTCGCGTCGATCATCGCGCTCGGCATGCTGATCGGCCACATCGCCGAGCGCTTCCTCTGACGATGCGCTTCGACGTCCTGGCCATCGACGCGCGCCAGCAGATCGTGGCGCTCGAGCTCGAGGCGACGAATGCCGCGCTCGCCGCGGAGGAGGTGCGCAAGCAGGGCCTCGTCGTGATCTCGCTCGAGTCGCGCGGCCTGCGCCTGCCGTTCGCCGACATGATCATGCCGCGCAGCAAGCGCTTCCCGACGATGCTGTTCTCGATGGAGCTCGCGTCGCTGCTCGAGGCGGGGCTCAACCTGGTCGAGGCGCTGCAGACGCTCGCCGAGAAGGACGGCCACGGCGAGCGCCACGACGTGCTCGCCGGCCTCATCGCGGCGATCCACCGCGGCGAGCCGTTCTCGCAGGCGCTCGCGAGCTTCCCGCAGCATTTCTCGCCGCTCTACGTGGCGACGATCAAGGCGAGCGAGCGCACCGGCGGCATGCGCGAGGCGCTGTCCCGCTACATCGCCTACCAGGAGGAGCTCGAGCGCGTGCGCAAGAAGATCGTCTCGGCGAGCATCTACCCGGCGATCCTGATCGTGGTCGGCACGCTGGTGGTCGGCTTCCTCATGCTCTACGTCGTGCCGCGCTTCGCCCGGGTCTACGAGGACATGGCGACCACGCTGCCGTTCTTCTCGCAGCTCCTGCTCGGCTTCGGCAATCTCGTGGGCCACAACGCCGCGGCGCTCGGAGCCGCGCTCGTCGCGATGATTGCGGGCACGGCGTGGGCGCTGTCGCGGCCCGAGGTGCGCGCCTGGCTCAACGTGCAGCTCTGGCGCATCCCGGCGGTGGGCAGCCGCATGAAGACCTACCAGCTCGCCCGCCTATACCGCACCGCGGGCATGCTGCTGCGCGCCGGGATTCCGGCCGTACGCGCGCTCGAGATGGTGCACGAGCTGCTGTCGGCGCACCTGCGCCCGGCGCTGCGGCGGGCGCGGACCCTGGTCGAACAGGGCCAGCCCATGTCGGCCGCGATGGCGACCGCGGGCCTCGCCACGCCGGTCGCCGCGCGCATGATGGCCGTGGGCGAAAGAAGCGGCGACATGGGCGAGATGTTCACCCAGATCGCGCGCTTCCACGACGACGAGGTGGCGCGGTTCATAGACTGGTTCACCCGCGCCTTCGAGCCGCTGCTGATGGCGGTGCTCGGCGTGTCGGTGGGCGCGGTGCTGGTTCTGATGTACATGCCGATCTTCGAGCTCGCAGGGAACATCCGATGAACGACAGGCAAGACATGGACGCGCTCGCCGAGGCGCTGCGCATCGCGGCGATCACGCTGCAGGAAATGCGCGGCGAGAAGCCCGACTTCGACGCGGTCTCCTTCGGCGAGGCGAAGCGCCGCAACTGCGTGGCGCTGCGGGCCGCCGACGGCATGCTGCTCGTGGTGCTGGGCAATCCCTACGACCTCGACACCCAGGACTGGATCGAAGAGCGTCTGCGCGAGCCCTTCGGCTACCGCGTCGCGCAAGCCGACGAGGTCGCGGCGTACCTCGCCGCCCAGGAAACCGAGCTGCGCGCGCTCGACGGGGCGACCAAAGACATCCACTCGGGTGAAGGCCGAGGCGACGCGGCCCAGGAAATCTCGTTCGAATCGGCCGCCGAGGCCGACAGCACCGTGGTGCGCCTGGTCACCTCGACGCTCTACGACGCGCTCAAGGCGGGCGCGAGCGACGTGCACCTCGAAGCGACCGGTGCCGGGCTCACCATCAAGTACCGCATCGACGGCGTGCTCACCCGGATGCAGAGCGTCGCCGGCATCGAGCTGGCCGAGCAGGTGATCTCCCGCATCAAGGTGATGTCGGAGCTCGACATCGCCGAGCGGCGCGTGCCGCAGGACGGCCGCTTCAAGGCTCGCCACACACAGGGAGGAGAGGCAGGTCGCGAGATCGACTTCCGCGTCTCGGTGATGCCGAGCGTGTACGGCGAGGACGCGGTATTGAGGATCCTCGACCGCAAGACCCTGTCCGATCAGCTCGACGGTCTCACGCTCGATTCCCTGGGTTTCAGTCAGGAAATGAAGGCACGACTGCGTCAGCTGTCGGCCGAGCCCTACGGCATGCTGCTGGTCACCGGTCCGACCGGCAGCGGCAAGACCACCACGCTCTATGCCGTGATCTCCGAAGTGAATCGGGGCGAGGACAAGATCATCACCATCGAGGACCCGGTCGAATACCACTTGCCGGGCGTGCTGCAGATTCCCGTGAACGAGCAGAAGGGCCTCACGTTCGCCCGCGGGCTGCGCTCGATCCTGCGCCACGACCCCGATCGCATCATGGTCGGCGAGATCCGCGATCCCGAGACCGCGGAGATCGCGGTGCAGTCGGCGCTGACCGGCCACCTCGTCTACACCACCGTGCACGCGAACAACGCGATCGACGTGCTCGGCCGTTTCCGCCACATGGGGGTCGACGCCTACAACCTCGTGTCGGCGCTGAACGGAGTGCTCGCCCAGCGCCTGGTGCGGGTGTTCTGCAAGGAATGCCGCGCGAAAGGCTGCGGCGCGTGCCGCGGCACCGGCTTCAAGGGCCGCCGGGCGATCGGCGAGCTCGTGGTGCTGAACGACGAGATGCGCGAGCTCATCGTGTCGCGCGCTCCGGCGCGCAGGCTCAAGGATGCCGCACGCGCTTCGGGCAGCGTGGCGCTGCGCGAAGCGGCCATGCAGCTGGTGCAAGCCGGCGAAACCACACTCGAGGAGATCAACCGTGTCACTTTTGTGGCGTAACCACCTTCGCGTCAGCGTATGCGCGGACCGGCTGGTGCTGCGCGCGAACAAGGGCCGGACCGGCGTGGTGCCGATCCAGGCCAAGCCGAACGATCCGGAATGGCGCGCCCCGGTCGAGGCGCTGCCCGGGATCCTGGCGAACCACAGGAACTACGAGGTCAGCATCGTGCTCGCCGACCGGTTCGCACGCTACGCCCTGCTGCCCTGGAACGCGGCGCTGAAGAGCGAGGAGCAGTGGATGGCGCTGGCCCGCCATCGCCTCGGCGCGGTGCACGGCAGCGCCGCCGCCGAGTGGGATTTGAAGCTCACCGAAACCGCACCGCAGGGCCCGCGCCTCGCCTGCGCCGTGGACCGGGCGCTGGTCGGCGCCCTCGGCGCCGCGGCGCAGGACGCCAGCGTGCGCCTCGTGTCGGTACAGCCCTTTCTCGTCGCCGCGTTCAACCGCCTGCGAGGCGGCCTGCTCGGGAATCTCGGCGCCGCCTCGTGCTGGCTGGTGATCGAGGAGCCCGGCCGCCTCACGCTGTGCTTCATCCAGCGCGGCACCTGGGTGGCGATCCGCAGCCGGCGCACCGGCAGCGGCTGGCGCGAGATGCTGCCGGACATCATCGAGCGCGAGAGCGCGTTCCTCGCGCTGTCGGAGCGCTGCACGCGCGTGATCGTCTGCGCGCAGGGCGAGTTCGATACCGCCCAGCACGAGGCCTTCGACACCAACGCCGTGAGCTACAGCGAGCTCGCGCTCGCCCGGAGCGAAGCATGAAGAAGCCGGCACGAGGCATGAAGAACCTCGAGATCGACTTCGTGCGCCGTGCGCGCGGGCCGTGGGCGGCGCGCGCTCTGGTTGTTCTCGCGCTCGCCATGACGGCCGACACCGGCCTGTCCTTTTTCCACGCGCGCGCCTCGCTCGCCCGCAACGAGGCGCAGCTCGCGCAGGCCGAGCCGCGCGGCGCCGCGCCGCGCAAGCCGGCCCCCGAGGAGCTCGCGGCGGTGCGAGACACCGTCGAGCGCCTCGCCACGCCGTGGGAGCGGCTTTTCGGCGCGCTCGAGAAGGCCTCGAGCGACCAGGTCGCGCTGCTCGGCATCGAGCCCGACGCGAAGGCCGGCACCGTCCTGATCACCGGGGACAGCAAGAGCTACCTGGCGGCGCTCAGCTACGTGCTCAACCTGAGCCAGGTCGAGGGCTTGAACGGCGTGCAGCTTGTGCGCCACGAAGCGAAAGCGAACGACCCGCGGGGGGCGGTGAGCTTCACCGTCTCGGCGGCGTGGAACGGAACGCGCAAATGAACCGGAAGCTCGACCTTCTGAAGCAGGGCCTGCTGCGCGTCCCTCACGACCTCGGCGTCCCCGGCATCGCCTCGGCGGCGCTGCTCGCGGCGGCGGCGCTGTTCCATTTCGGGGTAGTGAAGCCGCTCCAGGCGCGCGACGCGGAAGCGGCGCAACGCGTGGCGCGCCAAGCCCCGCCGGCGCAGCTCGGCGAGCCGGCAAGCTCGGCCGACAAGCTGGCCGCGGTCTATCAGCACCTCTCGAAGGACGAGAGCCCGACCGACTGGCTCGCCAAGCTGAGCGCGATCGGCAGCGCGACGGGGCTGGAGCTGAAATCCGCGGCCTATAAGCAGCAGGCGGACGGCCGCATCGTCCACTACGAGATCGTGCTGCCGATCTCCGGCAGCTATGCACAGATCCGGGACTTCCTCGCCCGCGCGCGGGCCGAGGTGCCGGCGATGTCGGTCGACCAGCTCACCCTAAGGCGCGAAAAACGCACCGACGCCACGCTGCGCGCGGAGCTGCGCCTCACGCTCCATATGGTTAAATCATGAAGCGCATCTCCTTCAACCGCAGAACCGCCCGCCTCGCGGGCGCAGGCGCGCTCGTGCTGGTCGCGGCGGCGAGTATGGTGGCGGGCCGCGAGAAGCCCGTACCCGAGGTGATCGAGGCAGCCGCCGCAAGGCCTGCACGCGCCATCGTCGCGCAACAGCCTTCCGACATCGATCTCGCCAGGCTCGAGCGCACCGCGCCCGCCGCAGCCGGCAATGATCCGTTCGCGCCGAAGAGCTTCGCGCCGCCGCCGGCGCCGGCGGCGCCGGCCGCTCGTGCGAGCGCCCCGCCGCAGCCGCCGAGCGCACCGCCGCTGCCGTTCGTCTACGCAGGCAAGGTGACGCAGGACGGCAGGACCGAGGTGTACGTCACGCGCGACGACAACCTCATCAGCGTCGCGCCGGGCGAGAGCATCGACGGCGAATACCGCGTCGACGCCGTCAGCGCATCGAGCATCCGCTTCACGTACCTGCCGCTCAAAACGGTTCAGTCGCTCGAGCTCGGCGAGGCCGGCGGATGAAGGGCTTCACGCTGCTCGAGCTCCTGATCACCGTGGCGATCCTCGCGCTGCTCGCCTCGGTGGCGCTGCCGCTCGCCGAAGTGACGGTGCAGCGCGGCAAGGAGCAGGAGCTGCGGCGCGCGCTGCGCGAGATCCGCGAGGCGATCGACGCCTACAAGCGCGCCGCGGACGACGGCGGGATCGACAAGCCGGCCGACAAGAGCGGCTATCCGCCGAGCCTCGCGGCGCTGGTCGAGGGCGCGGTCGACAAGCGCGACCCGAAGGGCGCGCGCATCTACTTCCTGCGCCGTGTCCCCGCCGATGCGCTGGCCCATGAGCCGTGGGCGCTGCGCAGCTACGCGAGCCCGCCCGACGCGCCGAGCAGCGGCGAGGACGTGTTCGACGTGCATTCGAAAAGCGATCTCAGCGGCTTGAACGGGGTTCCA
>JBJMWH010000424.1:0-8158 GCA_045810245.1 Burkholderiales bacterium
ATCATGCACAGGTGGCGCGCCTCGATCATGACGCCGACGCCGCGGGCGTCGATCGAGTCCATGATCACCTGCGAGATCTGCTCCGTGAGGCGCTCCTGGAGCTGCAGCCGGCGGGCGAACACGTCCACCAGCCGCGCGAGCTTGCTCACGCCGAACACCTTGCCGTTCGGGATGTAGCCGATGTGGCAGCGGCCGAAGAACGGCAGCATGTGGTGCTCGCAGAGGCTGTAGAGCTCGATGTCCTTCACGATCACCATTCCGCTGGTGGTCTGGGAGAAGAGTGCCTGGTTGATCACCGCCCCCGGCTCGGTGCGATAGCCGTGCGTGAGGAAGGCGAGCGCCTTGGCGACGCGCAGCGGCGTCTTCTGCAGGCCTTCGCGCTCGGGGTCTTCGCCCAGCTCCACGAGGAGCTGGCGCACCAGCGATTCGATTTTCTGCGTATTCGGTTCCATGGCACTATTTTGGCAGGAGGATAAAACGTGAATACCACCAAGAAGCAGCTTTTCGGCCTGCTCTTCGCGGCTGCCGCCTTCGGAGCGTGGGCGCAGGACTATCCCAACCGACCCGTCCGCATCCTGGTCCCCAACGCTCCCGGGAGCTCGGTCGACACGATGACCCGGATCCTGAGCAATCGCCTCGGCGAAGCGCTGGGCGGGGCGAGCGTCGTGGTCGAGAACCGCGACGGCGCCGGGGGCCTGATCGGCATGGACGCCGGCAGGAAGGCCGCCCCCGACGGCTACACGCTGATCACAGTGTCCAACGGCTCGGGCGTGATCGCGCCGCTCCTCAAGAAAGTCCGGCCCTACGACACGGCGCAGGACTTCGAGCTGATCGGCACCTTCGCGATCACGCCCAACGTGCTGGTCGTGAACCCGCAGCTTCCGGTGAACAGCGTGAAGGAGCTCATCGAGTACGCGCGCGCCCACCGCGATTCCATCAACATGGCTTCCGCCGGCGTGGGCTCGCAGAGCCACCTCGCCGGGGCGCTCCTCATGACCATGGGCAACTTCGAGTCGCTGCACGTACCGCACAAGGGCGGCGGCCCCTCAGTGGGGTCGGTGGCGGCCGGCCAAACGCACTGGACGCTTACGCCCGCGCCGGCCGCCATGGCGCAGGTGAAAGCGGGGCGCTTGCGTGTGATCGCGCAAAGCCTGCCGCGCCGCTCGGCACTTCTCGCCGACATACCGGCCATTGCGGAGACCGTCGCCGGATACGACTTCAACGGCTGGGCCGGCCTGATCGCGCCCAAAGGCACGCCCCGAGCGGTGATCGAACGGGTCCAAGCCGCACTGGCGAAGACGCTGTCCGTCACCGAGGTGCGCGAGGGCCTTGCGGGCCAAGGCGCCGATCTCTTCCCCGGGAGCGCGGAGGACTTCCGCAAATTCCTCGCGCAAGATGTCGCCAATACGGAGCGCGTCATGAAAGCGGCGCACCTTCAGCCCGAGTAAGGCCTTTCCCGACAAACGAAGATTGACGGTGGCACGGCCATTGCTGCCATTCCCTGTCCGCTCATCTTGTTTAGGAGGCGATATGGAGAAGCTGCAGCAATGGCGTCGGAAGCAGGAAGGCAAGCTCGGGTACATCCTCTTATGGGCCCTTGGCGTGCCGATCCCTGTGCTATTCGCAATCTTCCTGCTGCGCGGCTGTAACTGAGCAGCGAGCGCATTTCTTTCTTACACGGAGGCGTACGAGATGAGCAAGCTTCTTTTCGTTCTAGTGATCGCGCTGGCGGGCCTGACCGCTTGCGGCGGTAATCCGACCGGCAAAGGCGAGACCGCGGGCACGGTCGGCGGCGCGGCCGTCGGCGGCATGGCCGGGTCGGCAGCCACCGGCGGCAGCACCGCCGGTACCGTTGGCGGCGCAGTGCTCGGCGGCGTCGTCGGCAATGAAGTCGGCGAGCGCTACGACGAGCGCAAGAACAAGTAGTCAGGCCCCAGCCTGAAAGAAAAGGGCGCCCTCGGGTGCCCTTTTATTTGCCTTGGTCGCCGGGCTTGTCGAAGCTCTTGAAGGCGACGCTCCCGTTCACGAAGCGCACCGTGATCACGGTGTCCCCGGCGACCCAGCGCGAGGCGGTCCCGGACACTCCCAGAACGTTGACGCTGTTCGATTCCGTGGGCCGGCCGAGGAGCGAGATCACCTCTTCCTCGCTCATCCCCTCCCGGACCTTGAGGAAGTTCTCTTGGTTCACCTTCGAGCACGCCGTAATAAGGAGCGCCGCAAGCAGCGCGACGAGCGCCGCTGGCCGTGCGGACATGGGCTTTCTCATACGCGCACTATAATCGACGCATGGGAACGATGGACGAGCTGGACGTCGCGGCGGCGCGGGTCGACCTCGCGGCGGCTTTCCGCCTCGCGGTGCGCCTCGACCTGCACGAAGGCGTCTGCAATCACTTCAGCTACATGCTGCCCGACGGCAAGAGATTTTTTCTTAATCGTTACGGGGTTCACTGGAGTGAAGTGCGCGCCTCCAACCTGCTCATGCTCGACGCCGAGGGCAGGGTGCTCCAGGGCGACGGCGAATTCGAGAAGACCGCCTTCCATATCCACTCCCGGATCCATCTCGCCAACCCCGCCGCGGCCTGCGTGCTCCACACGCACATGCCGTACGCCACCGCCCTCACGCTGGTCGAGAACGGCCGCCTCGAGATGGTCGAGCAGAACGCGCTGCGCTTCTACGACGACATCGCCTACGACGACACCTACAACGGGTTGGTGGTCGACAACGCCGAAGGCGATCGCCTGGCGCGCGTGCTCGGACGCAGGCGCGTGATGTTCCTCGCCAGCCACGGCGTCATCGTGGTCGGCCCTTCGATCGCGGAGGCATTCGACCTGATGTACTACCTCGAGCGCGCCTGCCGGCTCCAGGTGCTCGCCAAGTCGATGGGCGGGACGCTGAGGCCGGTGCGGCCCGAGGTCGTGCGCACGACCTACCGGCTGCTGCTCGCCGACGCACCGAAGTACGCCGGCGCGCACTTCAGCGCGCTCAAGCGTATTCTCGACCGCGAGGAGCCGGATTATTCTCGGTGAGCTGGTGCAGCTGCGACCCGCGGCGCCCGACGACATCGGCGAGATCCATGCGATCTACGCTCACCATGTCCTGAAGGGCCTCGCTTCGTTCGAGGAGGAGCCGCCGTCGGCGTCCGAGCTGCGCAGGCGCTACGACGAGGTCACCGGCCGCGGCCTGCCGTACCTGGTCGCCGAATTCGGCGGCATGGTGGCGGGTTACGCCTACTGCACGCTGTACCGCACGCGCTCCGCGTACCGCTACTCGCTCGAAGATTCGGTCTACATCCGCCCCGACGCGCAGGGACGCGGCATCGGCAGGACGCTTCTCGCCGAGCTCGTGCGGCGCTGCGAAGCGCTCGGCTACCGCCAGATGATCGCGGTGATCGGAGACAGCGCGAACGCCGCCTCGATCGGCTTGCACGCAAGCGCCGGGTTCTTGCGCGTAGGCACGCTGCGCTCGGCCGGCTTCAAGTTCGGCCGCTGGGTCGACAGCGTCCTCATGCAGCGGCCCTTGGGAGCGGGGGACGGCAGGCCCCCGGGCTGAAGCCGCTCCCTAGTCAGGCTGGGCTGAGCAACTAGCTGGAATCACGCGCGACGATCGCTGCCGTGCCGTAGCAAAGCACCTCCGTCAGTCCCGCCATGAGCTCGGTGGCGTCATAGCGCATGGCGATAATTGCGTTCGCACCATGCTTCTCGGCATGCTCGCACATGAGCCTGTAAGTCTCTTCGCGCGCCTGCTCGCACAGGTTGGTGTAGATCGTGATGTTGCCGCCGAAGATGGATTGGATGCCGCCGAAGAAATTTCCGATGATCGACCTCGAGCGGACCGTCAGGCCCCGCACCACTCCGAGGGTCCGGACGATCCTGTAGCCCGGAAGCGAAAGCGCCGTCGTAACCATCGCGTCTTGCATCGAGTCTCCTCACAGCCGTTGACGATTGCGCGGGCTCTAGCGTTTTGGGCTCCGCTTGCGCGCGGTGGCGGCCTTATTCGTGCCGATTGGCAGATCGGGGCGAAAGCGCAGCGCGAGCAACATCAGCGCCGCCGCCACCGGCAGCCAGTAGAGATCGATCGGCACCGATCTCGGCCGGGCGAATCGCGGATCGCGCATTGCATCGCTCAGCGACGCCGGCCCGGCGAGGCGGGCGTACTCGAAGCCGACTTCCTTCGCGAGCGCACGTAGATGGCGCTCGCGCAACCCGGACATATGCTCGCGGCTCGCCCCGCCGTCCTCGCCGGCATCGGTCTGCATGACGTCCTCGGCGCGCCAGTACCCGATGACCTTGCCCTCGTCGTCGGTCCGCGGTATGGGTTGCGGCGTGTAGCCGCCGACGCCGATGAGCCATCCGCGCACGTCGCCCGGCTTCACGTCGTCGAACTGCGGGTGCGCGCCGGTGCCGAGTGGCGGCGCCTCGTGTCCGTCGGTCAGGAAAACCACGTTCGGCGCGCCGCGTGTTTCCTTCGCCGCGCGGATCGCCCAAAGTACGCCCTTCCAAACCTCGCTCGCTTCGCCCCAGCGCATGCGGCCGTCGATCTTGTCGAGCGATGCGAGCAAGTCGCTGTAATGGGCGCAGACCTCGATCGGCGCGAGCAGGAGCAGGGTGCGGTATTCGGCGAAGGCGCCCCACCCGACTCGGGAACCGCACGGCAAATCGCGCAGCGCGTGTCGCGTGGCCTCGCGTGCATACGCGAGGCGGCTGGCGGGCGCTTCGCCGAGCTCGTAGTCGACGACGTTCATGCTCTGCGTGATGTCGAAGACGACGAGGTAGTCGTAGGTCGCGCGCGAGCGATTGATAGTCGGCATCGCCCAGGCGAGCAGCAGCAACGCGAGCGCCAGCGTGATCGCGCGCGAGTGCTTGTCAAATGCACCCGCGGCGAGCGCGCTCGCCCTCATGGCAGCTCGGTCCTTCCTGGGGCGGTACTGAACGCGCGTTGCGGCGGTTCCGGCGGCTCGTTCGCCGCCGTCTCTTCGATCTCCGGGGCAAGCTGCAGCGCGCGTTCCAGGTTGTAGCGCGCGTCCCAATCGCTCGGGTCGATGCGCAGCAGATCGCGATAGCTCTGCTTCGCGAGCTCGATGAGCGGCAGCGATCGCGCCGCCTCGTCCGGCCCGCTCTTCATGGCCTCGCGCAGATGCAGGTTGCCCACGTTGTACAGCGCCGCGCGCTCGAGGGCGGGGCGGCCGCCGCGGATCAACGCCTTGTAGATCTCCAGCGCCGCTCCGGCGTCGCCCGACTCGGCGAGCGCCAACGCGCGCGCGAACCGCGCCTCTGCTACGTTCGCATCGATGGTGGCGACGCTCGCGATGGCGTCGTTGATCCGCTGGGCCCGGTGCAAGCGCAAGCCTTGGTATGCCGCAACCAGTCCGAGCCCGACGGTCGCGACGGCGAATGCGACATGGATCGTGCGGCGCTTCATGCCCAGCTCCGGAGCAGCACCGACCGATAGGCGAGCAGCAGCAGACAAGCGAGCGCCGCCGCCGCCACGAAGTGGCGGCTGTAGTCTTTCCGCGGAATGCGCTCGACGAAATCGAGCGGCAGGTTTTGCTGCTTGCCGACATCGGCGACGGCTTTCGCCAGGTCCTCGGGGAGCTCGGCCTGGTAAGCCTGATAGGGCGTCGTCAATGTCCGGAAGAAACGGTGCAGCGCGATTTCCGGCACCGCCTCGCTGCCGCGATCTTGGGCATCGAGGACCGGACTGTTGAGCGATCGGAGGTAGATCCAATAGAGCGCGATGCGATGGCGCAGCATGCCGGCGCGGATGCGCCGGCGCGTCGCGTCGTCGAGATGAGCGCCGCCGTCGGAGACGAGCAGGATGATCCGGCTGCCCGAGTACGGGCGCTGCTCGAACTCGCCGATCGCCGCGAGCATCGCCCGACCGACGTCGGTGTCGCCCAGGCCGCGGCCGACGCCGCCCGCCTCGATCGCCGCCAGCACCACTTCGTCGTGCTGCGTGAACGAAACGACATTCAACGGGTTGGTGCTGAAGAACATCACCGCGAATCGATCCGTCGGGCGCTGATGGACGAATTGCGCCAGCAGATCGCGCGCGACCTGGGATTTGATCGGCCCGCGGGACCGGGCCTGGTGCGGCAGGTTGAGCGCATCGATCGTCCGCCAGTCGCTCGGCAGCATCCGCTCGTCCATGCTGCGGCTGCGGTCCATCAGCACGACGATCTCGGCGCCGTACCCGGTGCGCGTTACCTGCGTCTCGGGCCGCCCCGGGCCGGCCAGCGCGATCGCCATGCTTGCGATGGCCACCAGCGCCAAGGCGCGCCAGAGGAAGCCGGCGAGCTGACCCAGGCGATCGCGCGGCAACCATGCGAGATGCGAGAAGGTCAACGTGTCGCGTCGCTGGCGCAACAGCGGCAGAACGGCCAGCGGGAGCAGCAAGAGCGCCCAGGGTTGCGCGAGCTCCACGCCGAGGGTCATGGCTCGATCCGCTTTTCGATACGCCGCAACTGCGCGCACAGGGCGCGCGCCGACATCCGATCGGCCGGCAAGCCGCCACCGAAAAACAGCCCCCTCGACTGGGCGAAGAACTGCTCGACCTCCGGGCGCAGCGATTGCAGCTGCGGTACGCGTTCGAACAGCGCGGGGAGCGTCGCGGTCTGCACGACACGTCCGGCGGTCTGATCGAAGGCGCGATGCAACGCTCGCCACGCTTCCGGTGCGGTGCCGTCGAGATGCCGCATTTCGTGCAACGCGTGCGCAAACGGCCGTGCCGCCGCGGTGCGCCAATTGCGCCAGGCGAGCCAGCCGAGCCAAGCGGCGAGAACCACCAGGAACGCGCTCGACCAGATGGCGATCTGCCGGCGGATCGGTGCGGTGGCGATCGCTGGCGCAGGGCGGTCGGGCCGCAACTCGATCGAGCCGCCGGACGTGAGCGCGTTCACGCTGACCGGCCATGCGGCGATCCTGAGCGTCGCACCGTCGGGCGCGCCTTGCAGCTCGAAGGCCGGCAGATTCACCGTCGTCAGCGTTTGCGGCGCATTGATGACTTGATAGTCGAGGGCGAGCCAGCGATGCCCGTCGGGCAGCGACTCGATCCTGGCCGGGCGGCGTTCCAACCAAACGTTCACGCGCTCCGCCTTCGGCAGCGCGGCAGGCGCGAACCCGTGCCCGCCGATCTCCAAGAGTACGCGCTGCGTCACCACATCGCCGACGACGTAGCCGAAGGGGCGCGGTTGCTCGACGACCGCTGTCGATGCCGGGTATGCACTGGTCGCGACGATGATCGCGGCCATGGCGCACACGATGCGCGGCGCTGCTATCAAGTGCCCGCCTCCAGGAAATACTGCGACATCGCTTCGGCGTCGAACGCGCCGACGACATAGAACGGACGGATCGCGCGCGCCGCGAACAGTCCATCGAGCTCCGTTCGCCGGCGCGTGACGGCCTCGCGCCACTGGCTGCGCAGCTTGGGACGCAGCCACAGCGTACGACGCGCGCCGGACTCCGCGTCGCCCAGCGGCGCGAGCGCATCCAGCGCCGGCGGCTCGATTTCCGCCGGATCCCAGACGATGATCGGCACGACATAGGCGTGCGCGAGCAAATCGAGGATTGGGTTCAGGCGCTCGAGCGGCCAGTGAAAATCGGAGACGAGGAAGACCAGGCTGCGCCGCCCGGCGATGCGCTGAGCGGCAGCTTCGAGCCCCTCGCAGCCGCGTGCAGCGGTCTCGGCTTGCCGCAGCAGGGACGCCATGAGTGCGCCGATGCCCCGGCTGACTACCGCCGGCACGAACAAATCGGCGCGCTCCGCGGCGTCAAAGGCGACCATCCCGATCGCATCGCCGAGCCGTCCGGCGCTCTGGCCGAGCGCTTCGACGAAGTCCGCTGCGACTTGCAGCTTGGTCTTGCGCGCGCCGAACGCCATGGATGCCGAGACGTCGACGATCGCGTGCACCTGCACGCTGGCGCGCTGCCGATGCACGCGCACCAGCCAGTCGTTGCTCAAGTCGCGCAGACTTGCGCGCAAATCCAGCCGACGCGGGTCCGGGCGAGCGTACAGGCTCATATGCGAGACGAATTCCTGTCCCGCGCCAAGGCGCGTTCCAGGGTGCGCGCCGGGCCGCCAGCCGCCGACGCGGTAGGGAAGCCGGTAGTGGAACTCCTGCGGCGCGTCCATGGCTAGCGGGGTGTCGGAACGCGTTCCAGG
>JBJMWH010000425.1:0-6435 GCA_045810245.1 Burkholderiales bacterium
CATCCCCGCCGTGATGCCTTGGATAATCTTGAGGGCATCTTCGCTGCGCGGGTTGTCGGAGGTCACGACTGCCCGGTCGGCGAGGCGAGACACTACGGTGCCCATGGCGGGACGTTTGGCTGGATCGCGATCGCCGCCCGCGCCGAACACCGCCACAAGCCTGCCGCCGCGCTGCGCTGCGATCGGGCGCAACGCCTGCAGCACCTTCTCGAGGGCGTCGGGCGTGTGCGCGTAATCGACGACGACCAGCGGCCTCTCGCCCACCTGCTGCATGCGCCCGGGAACGGCGGGCAAGCTCGAAAGCATCCTCACCGCATCATCGAAGGCGATCCCCTGAGCGATCAGGCAGCCCAGCACGCCGAGCGCGTTCGCCATGTTGAAGCGGCCGAGCTGGTTCACCCTCGCCGTGGCGCGCCCCCAAGTCGATTCGATCTCCATCTGGCCGTGGCGAATGCTGGTTGCGGCGAGGTACTCGCCGCCGTTACGCGCCCCCGAGATGCTGTAGCCGATGACGCGCACGCCGCTGCCCTCGAGCCGCTGCGCGAGCCGCACGCCGACCACGTCGTCGAGGTTGAGCACGGCGTCGGCCAGACCTGGCGTTTCGAACAGCTTCGCCTTGGCCTGCGCGTAGGCTTCCATCGAGCCGTGATAGTCGAGGTGGTCGTGAGACAGGTTGGTAAAGAGCGCGCAGTCAAAGGCGACGCCGTGGACGCGGCCCTGCGCCAGGCCGTGCGATGACACCTCCATGGCGACCGCGTCTGCGCCCTCGGCCAGGAATTGCCTGAGCAGGCGATGGATCTCGAGCGCATCGGGCGTCGTGTTGGGCGAGTCGGTCAGCGCGCCCGGGAAGCCCGCGCCCAGGGTGCCGATCACGGCGGCCGGGGTCCCTTGGATGGAGAGCGCGGCCGCGATCCACTGGCTGCAGGAGGTTTTGCCGTTGGTCCCGGTGACCCCGCACACCCAGAGATGATCCGAAGGACGGCCGTAGAACTCGTGGGCAAGGCCGCCGGCCCGCGCCTTGAGGTCGCGCACGCCCACATTCGGAACGCGCCACTCACTTCGCCACGCGAATCCTTCGCTGTCCCAGAGGACCGCCGCCGCACCGCGGCCGATCGCCTCGGCGATGTGGCCGCGTCCATCGGCCTTTTCCCCGGGATAGGCGAGAAACGCGACGCCGGGGACGCAACGCCGGCTGTCCGATGTAAGCGCCTCGATCATCGCGCCCTGTGCGGCAAGTTCGCGCATCGGCTCCACGTCACGTGCTCTCCTTCGCCTCCTCGCCTTCGCCCGGTACGGCGAGCGGCTCGAGCGGCGCGTCGTGCGGCACCTCGAGCATGCGCAACGCGCCCTGCATGACCTGTGCGAAGACCGGCGCTGCGACCGCCCCGCCGTAATACTGCCCCAGCGGCTCGTCGATCATCACCGCGACCACCAGGCGCGGCGCGGATGCCGGCGCCAGGCCGACGAACGAGGAGAGATACTTGTCGGCAGCATAGCCCCCGTGCTCGAGCTTGTGCGCCGTGCCGGTCTTGCCCGCGACACGCCATCCCATGATGCGGGCGCGCGGCCCGGTGCCGCCGGGCTGCACCGCGAGCTCGAGCATCGAGCGCAGTGCACGCGCAGTGTCCGGGGAAATCACCCTCTCGCCACCCGCCTGCACGCCGCGTTTGACCAGCGTAAGCGGCACCAATTCCCCGTCGCGCGCGAACACGGTGTACGCGTGCGCAAGCTGCGCCAGGCTGACCGAGATGCCGTGCCCATAGGCCATGGTGGCCTGCTCGATCGGTCGCCAGCTGCGGTAATGGCGCAGCTTGCCGCCCGCGGCGCCCGGAAATTCCAGCTGCGGCGGCTGGCCGAACCCGAGGCGCTGGTACAGGTGCCAAAGGGTCTCCGGCGGCAGCCCGAGCGCGAGCTTGGCGGACCCCACGTTGGACGACTTCTGGAGGATCTGCGCCACGCTCATGGCCGCGGCCGGATGGACGTCGCGGATGGTGTGGCGGGCGAGAGTCAGGGTGCCAGGCGACGTGGACACGACGGTCGTCGGCGTCGCCGCGCCGCTCTCGAGCGCTGCGGCGATGGTGAACGGTTTAAGCGTCGAACCCGGCTCGAACAGATCGGTGATCACGCGGTTGCGAAGCTGCGCGCCGGTCAGCCGGGCGCGGTTGTTGGGGTTGAACGAGGGCACGTTCACCAGCGCGAGCACCTCGCCGCTGCGCACGTCGACGGCGATGAGAGCGCCGGCCTTGGCGCGATGCTGATCGACGGCGGCTTGCAGCGCGCCAAAAGCGAGGCTCTGCAGCTTGCCGTCGATCGACAGGACGAGGTCGCGCCCGTCCTGCGCCGCGCGGATCGATTCGACGTCCTCGACGACGCGCCCCAGGCGGTCTTTCAGGACGCGGCGCGTTCCAGGCGTTCCGGCGAGATGCGACTGGAAGGCCAGCTCGACGCCTTCCTGGCCGGCATCGTCCACGCCGGTGAAGCCGACGAGATGCGCGGTCACTTCGCCGCCGGGATAGTAGCGGCGGAATTCGCGATGCTGATAGACACCCTTCAAGCCGAGCGCGGCGATCGCATCCGCCGTATCCGGCGACACCTGGCGCTTCAAATAGACGAAGTCGCGCGCGGATTCATCGAGCTTCTTCTGCAGCTCGCGAATCTCCAGGCCGAGCAGCGCAGCGAGCTTGCGGCGCTGCGCGGCGGAGAGCTCCACGTCCCCCGGAATCGCCCAGATCGACTTCACCGGCGTGGAAATCGCCAGCGCGTCGCCGCGGCGGTCGACGATCCTGCCGCGCGTCGCAGGAACTTCTAGGAGGCGCGAATAGCGCGCGTCACCCTTGCCCTGCAAGAACTCGGTTTCGAGCGCCTGAAGATAGAGCGCGCGCCATCCGAGGAGGGCGAAGCCTGCGGCGAGCGCCGCAAGCACGAGCCGCGCTCGCCAGGCCGGGAACCGGACCAGCCCTTGGGTCGCCGCGCTCACCGGGACGGCGCGACCAGCCTAACCCGCCGCGGATCGGGCGCGCGCATGCCGAGGGTCGAGGCGGCGATCCTCTCCACCCGCTGGGCCAAGCCCCAGGTGCTCGCCTCGAGCTGCAGCTGGCCGTGCTCGATATCGAGCTCGCGCGCGCGGTTCTGCTCGCGCTCGAGGTCGGAAAACAGCTTCCTCGCCTTGTGCTGCGAAGTGACGAGCCCGAGCGCGCAGGCGACGAGAACCGCGAGGAGGAGGAGGTTCAGTTTCGCCACCGCGCGCCGGGCTCGATTCGAAAGTGCTCCACATGGAAAGGCCCCGCGGTGCGCTCGGCCACCCGAAGGATGGCGCTCCGCGCCCGCGGGTTTCTTCTTGTCTCTTGCTCCGACGCTCGCACCGCACGACCGACCAGCTTGAGCGCAGGCTGTGGCATTTCGCTGGCGCGCAGGGGCAGGCGCCGGGGCACTTCGGGGCGCGCGAGCGACTGCATGAATCGCTTCACGATGCGGTCCTCGAGGGAATGAAAGGCGATCACGGCGAGTCGGCCGCCCGCGGCGAGGTGCGCCGTCGCCTGTGGCAGCATCAGCGACACTTCCTCAAGCTCCCGATTGAGGTAAATCCGTAAAGCCTGAAAGGTGCGCGTCGCCGGGTCCTGGCCCGGCTCGCGTGTACGGACCGCCTTTGCCACGAGATCGGCAAGTTGCCGGGTACGGAGGAGCGGCTCGCGGCCGCGAGCAGCAACAATCGCCGCTGCAATCTGTTTAGCAAACCGTTCTTCGCCATAGTCGTGGATGACCTGCCGGATTTGTGATTCTTCTGCGCTCGCGAGCCAGTGCGCCGCGGTGGGGCCGGCGGTGGGGTCCATCCGCATGTCGAGCGGTGCGTCCCGTCGGAACGAGAAGCCGCGCACAGGATCGTCTAACTGCGGCGAGGACGCGCCCAGGTCGAATAGCATGCCGTTCACGCGCTCGCCCTTCAGTACGTCCGCCAGGGCGGAGAACTGCGTGCGGAAAAACGAAAAGCGGGGATCGGCCATGCTGTGCGCCGCGCGCTCGGCGTCCGGGTCCCGGTCGAGCGCGATCAGGCGACCGCGTGGCGCGAGACGCTCGAGAATCGCGCGGCTGTGGCCCCCGCGCCCGAAGGTGCCGTCGACATAGGTGCCCTCGGGGTCGATGGCCAGTGCGTCCACTGCTTCCGAAGCGAGCACCGGGATATGCACGGCCGGCCCTCATAGCGAAAAATCTTCCATGCCTGCCGGCGGAGTGGCCGAGCCGGCAAGCGCCTGGTCCAGCTTGGCGCCCCAGACACCGGAATCCCAGAGCTCAAGGTAACGGCCCTGGCCCACCATCATCGCCTCGCGCTCGAGTTTCGCGTGCAGCCGCAGCGCCGGGGACAGGAGTACGCGGCCCGACGGGTCCGGAGCAACGTGCTCCTCGAAGCCGAGCAGCACGCGTTTCCACCAGCTCGCCTGCGGATGGAATGCCGGGAACGTGTCGACCCGGGTGCGCACCGGCTCCCAGGCCGATTCGGGGTACACGAGAATGCATCCGTCGGGGTGCGCAGTGAGCACTAACGTTTTACCTCCGTCCAGCAGCGCTTCGCGATGGCGAGTCGGGATAGCGACGCGTCCCTTTACGTCGAGCGTAATGACCGCCGCTCCATGAAACGCTCCACCCATATGGCTTGTTTTGCCACTTTTCACTACCTTTTGCCACTTTAATGGCAAAACCGGACGGGGGTCAAGCTTCTTTTCTTTTGTCGTACAAGCACTTAGGTCCTCTTTTGCCTATGCAGCATTCTCAAATATTATCTTATATTTTCATAAGCTTATTGTTCGCAGTGAAAGTCGATTCTCAAGAGAAAGAGAACAATGCGCCCAGTGCCATAATCGGCGTACTCATGATCGACAAAATCGTAGCGAGCCCGGAGGCCGCGCTCGCGGACGTGCCCGACGGCGCGACGATCATGATTCATGGCTTCGGCAATGCCGGAATGCCGGCCGCGCTGATCGACGCTCTGATTGGCCAGGGCGCGCGCGACTTGACCATCGTCAACAACAACGCCGGTAACGGGGACACTGGCCTTGCGGCGCTCATCAAGGCGAAGCGCGTGCGCAAGATCCTGTGTTCGTTTCCGCGGCAGGCGGACTCCTGGCACTTCGACGCGCAATATCGCTCGGGTGAGCTCGAGCTGGAGCTCGTACCGCAGGGCACGCTCGCCGAGCGCATCCGGGCCGCCGGCGCGGGAATCGGCGCCTTCTACACGCCCACGGCCTATGGCACACGGCTCGCGGAGGGCAAGGAGACGCGGCGCATCGGCAGCCGCGACTATGTGCTCGAGTATCCGATCCATGCCGACTACGCCCTGGTCAAGGCCGACCGCGCCGACCGCTGGGGAAACCTTGCCTACCGCAAGAGCGCGCGCAACTTCGGGCCGATCATGGCCGCCGCGGCGAAAACCACCGTGGTGCAGGTTCGCGAGATCGTCGAATTGGGCGGCCTCGATCCGGAGACGATCGCGACGCCGAGCATTTTTGTCCAGCGCGTGGTGCGCGTCGCAGCCTCGATCATGAAAGCCGCATGATGAAAAAGCTCGATCGCAAGCAGATGGCCGCGCGCGTCGCGCGCGACATCCCGGAAGGCGCCTATGTCAACCTCGGCATCGGCCTGCCAACGCTGGTCGGGGACTACCTGCCGAAGGGGCGCGAGATCATCCTGCACAGCGAGAACGGAATTCTCGGTGTCGGACCCAAGCCGCGGGAGGGCGAGCTCGACGAAGATTTGATCAACGCCGGGAAGGAACCGGTCACGCTGCTCGCGGGCGGCGCCTATTTCCACCACGCCGACTCCTTCGCCATGATCCGCGGCCGTCATCTCGACTTCGCGATTCTCGGGGCGTTCCAGGTTTCGGCGAGCGGCGATCTCGCGAACTGGCATACCGGCGGCGCCGACGCGATCCCGGCCGTCGGCGGCGCGATGGACCTCGCGGTGGGGGCAAAGAAAGTGCTCGTGATGATGGAGCACCTCACCAAGGAAGGCAAAAGCAAGATCGTCGAGCGCTGCACTTACCCGCTCACCGGAGCGCGCTGCGTCGACCGCATCTATACCGACCTCGCGGTGATCGACGTGAAGGCTGACGGCCTGCACGTAGTCGAGACCGTTGAGGGACTTTCGTTTGACGAACTGCAGCGTCTCACAGGCGTACCGCTTAGGCGCCTTGCCAGCGCCGCGTAGTACAGCTTTGTAGCCCGTGGCCGGCAAAGAGGCCGCTAATGCACGACTTGCTCCGTTGCCTCTATTGGCGCCAGTAGCTCTTCGAGAATGACTTTGCTATCAGAAAATTTCGATTACACAGCAAACGTTGCAAGCCCTTGGAAGTCAATTCTAGCGGGCAGGAATATCTACCCGTTAGATAAATTACCGGCTACTGCTACTGCGGCTTGATCGCCGCGGCGTCGAGGATCTTCTTCG
>JBJMWH010000426.1:0-6108 GCA_045810245.1 Burkholderiales bacterium
GCTGCGTGTCGCCGCGCTGGAGCAGGGCCTCAAGGTGCATCAATTCAAGTCGCTCAAGGCGCCCGAGGCGGTGGAGGCGATGAAGGCGGCGAACGCCGACATCGGCATCATGGCGTTCGTGCTGCAGTTCGCGCCGCAGGACTTCGTGAAGATTCCGGAGCACGGCACGATCCAGTATCACCCGTCGCTGCTGCCGAAGTATCGCGGCCCCTCGTCGATCAACTGGCCGATCTCGCGCGGCGAAAAGGAAACCGGCCTCAGCATCTTCCGCCCCACCGACGGGCTCGACGAGGGCGCAGTGATCTTGCAGAAGAAGACGCCGATCGGCGACAACGACACCCTGGGCAACGTGTACTTCGACCGCCTGTTCCCTATGGGGGTCCAGGCCATGCTGGAAGCTGCTGATTTGGTTACTTCGAGTAAACACAAGGAAGTGGTACAGGACGAATCCCAAGCGTCCTACGAAGGCTGGTTCCGCGAGGCCGAGGCGAAGATCCACTGGGCGAGCCATGTGGATCTCATCCACAACCTGATCCGCGCGTCCGATCCGGCGCCGGGTGCGTGGACCACGCTGAACGGCGTCAAGCTGCAGCTCTTCGACAGCCGCAAGGAGCTCGTGCGCACCTTCGGCGCGGTGAAGGGGAAGATCGGCGAGGTGGTCGAGGTCAAGGAGGGCCGTCTTGTCATCACCGCTCAAGGCGGCCGGATCCACGCCGGCAAGGCAAAGCTCGGCGAGGGCAAGAAGGTGGCCGCCGGGGAGCTCGTTTCCTCGGGGCAGCTCAAAGCTGGCGCGACGCTCGGCCAATAGTCTTTTCCGCCTTTAAGATGTCCGGTTCGTGCCCGGCAAGGCCCGCGCGCGTCTAAATATTTGACGCAGCTTAGGTTTGACTGCAAAAATGCCGCTTATAACACTGTTTTCAAGCCGTTTTAGAGCCGCGTTAAGAGCTGTCTGTGGGCCCCATCAAGGGACGCGCGGGGGGAGCTGAAATGAAAGTCGTGGCGTAGCCGGCATGGACCTCGCGCAAGTACTGGAAATCGCGAGCTGCACCGATCCCGGAATGGTCCGCTCGCACAACGAGGACTCGATCGCGACCGACGCCGCCCACGGGCTAGTGGTGCTCGCCGACGGCATGGGCGGGTATAACGCAGGCGAGGTGGCGAGCGGCATGGCGACGAGCGTGATCCTGAGCGAGATGCGCCAGGTACTCGAAAACACGCAACCCAACCAGATCGACCCGCGCACCAACCAGACGATCGCGGCTCGGCTGCTGCGCGAGCAGGTGCTGCGCGCGAACAGCTCGATCTATCAGGCCGCGCAAAACCAGCCGCAGTACGCCGGCATGGGCACCACGCTCGTGGCCTCGCTCTTTTATGACAACCGCGTGCTGGTGGCGCATCTCGGCGACTCGCGCATGTATCTTCTGCGCGACGCTGGCCTGCGCCAGGTGACGCGCGATCACTCGCTGCTGCAGGAGCAGATCGATTCGGGCCTGCTCACCGTCGAGCAGGCGAAGAATGCCCAGCACAAGAACCTCGTCACGAAGGCGCTCGGCATCGATCCGAGCGTCGAGCCCGAGATCCACGAATATCCGACGCGGCCCGGCGACCTCTATCTCTTGTGCTCCGACGGCCTGTGCGACATGGTCGAAGACGACGAGATCGGCGCGACGCTGCAGGCGCTCGGAGGGAACCTCAAGCTCGCCGCACAGCAGCTCGTGCAGATGGCCAACGACAACGGCGGCCGCGACAACGTTTCGGTTATACTGGTCCGCGTCCTGCGGGAATATCCGGGTGCCCGCGGCGTAATAGCCAAGGTGTTCGCGTGGTTAAAATAATTACTTCCCCCAGGGGAACGCTATGGCGAAACTGATCCTCAGCATGGATGGACTGGTGCTCAAGGAGATCCCCTTGGCGAAGGAGCGCACCACCATCGGCCGCAAGCCCCATAACGACATCCAGATCGACAACCTCGCGGTGAGCGGCGAGCACGCCGTCATCGTCACGATCCTGAACGACTCGTTTCTCGAGGATCTCGGCAGCACGAACGGTACCGTAGTCAACGGCAATCCGATCAAGAAGCACTTCCTGCAGAACAACGACGTCATCGAGCTCGGCAAATACAAGCTCAAATTCATCGGTGAAGCGAGCGGCGCCTCGGCGGGCGGCGACAAGGCGGATTTCGAGAAGACCATGGTGCTGCGCCCGGCGTCGGCGCGCCAGACCGGCGGCGAGGCGCTGCGATCGGCCCCGGGTTCGCAGCGCGCTGCCGCAATGCCGCAGGCCGCCGGGGCGGCGACCGGAATCGCGGATGCCACCAAGACGGTCCCGCCGGCGCCCCAGCCTGCGGCGCCGCGCCCCGCCGGCCAGCCGCTCGGCGCGATCCAGCTCCTCTCGGGCGCGAACGCCGGCAAGGAGCTCGAGCTCACCAAGCCGCTCACCACGCTCGGCAAGCCCGGCGTGCAGGTGGCGGTCCTCACGCGCCGGCCGCAGGGCTACTTCATCACCCACGTCGAGGGCGCGGCGCGGCCCAACGTGAACGGCCAGCAGATCGGTCCGGCGCCCCACGGGCTCAAGGATCACGACGTCATCGAGCTCGCCGGCGTGAAGATGGAATTCTTCCTCAAGGCTTGAAGCCCTGAGACAGCACCTGGCACGGATCGCGATGGGCCTCGCGATCGTGCTGCTATTCCTCGTCGACGCGGCTCAGAAGTACCCGAGCGCCGACGGCAGGCTGCCGTTCCTGACGCGGCTGGACAACATCCTTTACGACACCCGGCTCAATCTCGCCATGCCGCGCGGCGTCGATCCGAGCATCGTGATCCTCGACATCGACGAGCGCAGCCTGGGCGAGATCGGCCACTGGCCCTGGAGCCGCGCCCTGATGGCCGAGCTGATCGCGAAGCTCTTCGACCGCTACGGCGTCGAGGTACTCGCGTTCGACATCGTCTGGGCCGAACGCGACACCAGCTCCGGAATCGACACGCTCGATGCGCTGGCGCAGAAGGACCTGAAGCGGGCCTCGGGGTTCCAGGAGCTCTACAAGTCACTGCGGCCCAGCTTGGACAACGACGAGCTCTTCGCCACGGCGATGCGTGGACGAGCCGTGGTGCTGGGCTACTACTTCAGCAACGAAGATCGGGCCGCGCGCGTCAACGCCATTCCCGCGCCGGTGTTGCCACGCGGCAGCTTTGCGGGCCGCGACGTCCATTTGACGACCTGGCACGGCTATACCGGCAATCTGCCCGCCTACCAGAAGAATGCCGCCGCGGCGGGGCACTTCAATCCACTGGTCGACGACGACGGCGTGAGCCGGCGGGTGCCGCTGCTGGCGCAATTCGAAGGCGCCTACTACGAAGCGCTTTCCCTCTCGGTCGTGCGTACATTTCTCGCGCTGCACGACCACGGCAGGTTTCCGGAGGTCCAGCCCGCCTACCCCGAGCTGGGCGCGCGCGTCGACGCCGCGCCGGAATGGCTGAAAGTCGGACCGCTGCGTATTCCGGTCGACGACCAGGCGGCCGCGCTGATACCGTACCGCGGCAACAGGTACAGCTTTCCGTACATCCCGCTCGCCGACGTGATGAGGGACCGGGTCGAGCCGTCGGCGCTGAAGGGCAAGATCGTCCTGGTCGGTGCGAGCGCGCACGGCCTGTACGACCTGCGCTCGACGCCCGTCGGCAGCGTGTTTCCGGGAGTCGAGATCCACGCCAACCTCATCGCCGGCATGCTCGGCAGCACGATCAAGCAGAAGCCGGCGTTCATGGCGAACGCCGAGCTGGTCCTGCTGGTGCTCGGCGGCGTCACGCTCGCAATCCTCATTCCGCTTCTATCGGCGTTGTGGGCGACGCTCGCCGCGACCGCGGGCATTGCATTCATCGCGTTGCTCAATCTCGCCTTCTGGACGCACTACGACATGGCGCTGCCGCTCGCCGCGTCGGTGGCCATGACCGCAGTGCTGTACGTGATGAACATGGCCTACGGCTATTTCGTCGAGTCCCGCTCCAAGCGCCAGTTCACCGAGCTTTTCGGCCAGTACGTGCCGCCCGAGCTCGTCGACCGCATGGCGGCCGACCCCGCCAAGTACACCATGGAGCCGAGGAGCGCCGAGCTCACGATCCTGTTCGCCGACGTGCGCGGCTTCACCGGCATCTCGGAGGCGCTCAAGCCCGACGAGCTGCGCGAGTACATCAACGAGTACCTCACCGACATGAGCACGATCATCCGCAGCCGCTACCGCGGCACGCTCGACAAGTACATCGGCGACGCGGTCATGGCGTTTTGGGGGGCGCCGGTCGAGGACCCGCAGCACGCGAGAAACGCGGTGCTCGCGGCGCTCGACATGCAGAAGGACTGCGAGGTTCTGAACGCCAAGTTCGTCGCGCGCGGCTGGCCGGCATTGACAATCGGCGTCGGGGTCAATTCGGGCACGGTCCGCGTCGGCGACATGGGCTCGCGGGTGCGCCGCGCGTACACCGCGATGGGCGACGCGGTGAACGTCGCCTCGCGGGTCGAAGGCCGCACCAAAAGCTATGCGGTCGGCATCCTCGCCGGCGAGGCCACGCGCGTGCGCGTCGCGGACGTGGTGTTCCGCGAGGTTGACCGCATCAAGGTCATGGGCAAGGACGAGGCCGTGACAGTCTACGAGCCTCTGGGCCTCGAGTCCGAAATCGGCGAAAGCGTGCGCCGGGAGCTGGAACTGTGGAATTCCACCTTGCGCGCCTACCGCACTCGGCAGTGGGATGATGCCGAGACCGGACTCGGGAGCCTCGCCCGCATGAATCCCACCTGCGGCCTGTACCGCGTGTACGCTGCGATCGTGGCCGACAAACGCCGCAACCCGCCGCCGCCAGGATGGGACGGCGTGACGGCCTTCGACGAAAAATAGGGAAGGCATCGGGCCATGCGCTTGCGCGTGCTGGGCTGCTCGGGAGGCATCGGCGGACGCCACCTGCGAACCACCTCGTTCCTGGTCGACAGCGACATCCTGATCGACGCCGGCACCGGGGTGGGCGATCTCACGCTGGCCGAGCTCTCGCAGATCGACCATATCTTCGTGACCCACTCGCACCTGGACCACGTCGCCTCGATCCCGTTCCTCGTCGACACGATCGGCGGCATGCGCACCAAGCCGATCGAGGTCTACACGCAGCGCGCCACCATCGAGATCCTGAGAAACCACCTTTTCAACTGGGCGATCTGGCCGGACTTCACCGAGATTCCGACGCCCGAGGCGCCGTTCCTGCGCTACCGGGAAATCGTGGTCGGGGAGGCCATCAGCCTGTCGGGCCGCACGGTCACGCCCATTCCCGCGCGCCACACCGTTCCGGCGGTCGGCTACCACCTCGACAGCGGCGCCGCGAGCCTGGTCTTCACCGGCGACACCGCGCCGAACGATGCGCTCTGGAGCGTGGTGAACCGCATCGGCAACCTCAAGTTCCTGATCATCGAGACTGCGTTCTCGAACAAGGAGCGCCACCTCGCCGAGATCTCGCGCCATCTCTGCCCGGAGACGCTCGCGGAGGAGCTGAAGAAGCTCGAGCGCGGCGCCGAGATCTACATCACGCACCTCAAGCCGGGGGAGATCGAGCCCACCATGATGGAGATCGAGGAGTGCGCCGGCGCCCACCGGCCGCGCATGCTGCAAAACAACCTGGTGCTCGAATTCTGAGCCATGGATGCTTCGCTCACCCGGCCGCGGCCCGACCAGCTTGGCGCGCTCGCGCCGCTAGCCGGATTCTCCGCCGAGCGACTCGCCGAGCTGGCACAGGTGGCGGTCGTCGAGCGCGCGCGGCGCGGCAGCGATCCGCTGCAGGAGCGCCTGCAGGGTTCCCAATCGGTGTTTCTGCTTGCGGGAGAGCTCCTGCTTGCGTTCGAGGGCGGCGGCACGCTGGTCGTCGTAGGAGGAAGCGACGAGGCACGGCAGGCGCTCAACCGGCAGAGCGATCGCCTGGCTCGCAGCAAGGCGATCACCGATGTCGACCTGGTGATGCTCGACGACGAGGTGCTCGACATCCTCGCCACATGGGATCAGGTGGCAGCGGGCGCCGACTCGACGCTCAACGGCCAGACGGCGAGCGCGGATGCGCGCATCGTCACTGGCGCCTTCGGCCT